>DATDBV010000787.1:0-4054 GCA_036524715.1 Nakamurella sp.
GCGCCTCAGTCCTTGGATCGCAGGGCTCGGAACTGGACCAGGCTGAGCAGGGCGATCGCCACGAACAACACGTAACTGGCCGCGGAGGCGTACCCGTACTTGCCGAAACCGAACTGGTTGAAGGTGAAGTAGCTGATCGACAAGGTCGAGTCCAGCGGGCCGCCCTCGGTCATCACGTAGGGTTCCTCGAAGAACTGCAGGTACCCGACAGACAGCAGGACGGCGCCGAGCAGCATGGTGGGCCGCAGCAGCGGCAGGGTGATCTTGGTGAACCGCTTCCAGGCGCCTGCCCCGTCGATGGCGGCAGCCTCCTTGACGTCCTCCGGGATGGTCTGCAAACCGGCCAGGAAGATGATCATCAGCGTGCCCATGCGCCACACGGCCATCAGGATCAGTGCGGGCATGGCCCAGGTGGTGCTGTTCAGCCAGTCCGGGCCGGTGATGCCGACCCAGCTCAGCATGGTGTTGAGCAATCCGTCCTGCTGCAGGATGAACCGCCAGACCACTGCCACTGCAACGATGCTCGTCACGACCGGGGTGTAGAAACCCACTCGGAAAACGGTGCGGAACTTCTCGATGCCGCTGTTCAGGGCCACCGCCAGCGCCAGCGCCACGACCATGGTCAGCGGGATCCCGACGATCACGAAGTAGCCGGTGTTGACCATCGACTTGATGAACTGCGGGTTGCCGAAGAGGTCGGTGTACTGGTCGATTCCGACGAATCCTACGGCCAGCGGGGTGGTGACGTCGCGGCTGGTGAAGTCGGTGAACGACATCAGGAACGAGGACACTATTGGCAGGAGCAGGAACACGCCGAAGACCAGGACGAACGGCAGGGCGAACGACCACGCGACGAGGGTCTGCCGGCGGCGGCGGGACACCCCGGGATCGACCCGCTTCCCGCCGGCGCCCGTGACGGCGCCGGCGGGGACGGTGGTGGCGGCCATGGTCAGCTACCCGTGCCGATCGAATCCGCCTCTGCCTGCAGATCCTTCAGCGCCTGGGCCGGATCCTTACCGGCCTTGACGATCTGTTCGACCTGGGTGTCGGCCGCGGCGCTCACCTGGGTCCAGGTGGGGACCGACGGCGGGGAATTGGTGTCCTTCAGCTGCTCACCGAACACGGACAGCTTCTCGTCGTCGGCCAACGACGGATCCTCCCAGGCGGTCTCCACCGCGGGCAGGTCACCGGTGGCCTGGTACCACTTCACCTGGACGTCGGGCTGCGAGAGCCACTGCACCAGCTTCCATGCGGCATCCCGGTTCTCGCTTCCTTGAACACCGCGAGATTGGATCCGCCGACAAATGACGTGGCGGACTTGTTCTTCGGCATCAGGGCAACGGCGTACTTGCCGGCAAACTCCGCGCCACCGGCCTTTTCGAGGTTGCCGATTTGGTACGGGCCGGAGATCATCATCGGTGCGGACCCGTCGATGAACGTCGATTCCGCGGTGCCGGCTTGCGTGTTCGGTGCCGGATCGGCGATCCCCTCGGTGAAGAAGCTCTGGTAGTAGCTCAGGGCCTCGGTCCACTCCGGGGTGTCCAAAGTCCACGCTGCATTGTCGGCGCTCATCAGCTCGGCCCCGCCGGACCAGCCGAAGGGCAGCGTGCTCTGGAACGAGTCGCGGCCACCGGCCAGCAGCTGGATGCCCCACTCCGCGCCGGCCTTCTCCTGCAGTGCCTTGGCCATCGCCTTGAAGTCCTCGTAATTGGTCGGGAAGGTGGAGTACCCCGCCTGCTCCGCGAGATCCGTGCGGTAGAAGACCACGCGGGTATCGACGTACCACGGCACCCCGACCGTGGTGCCGTTCACATCGGTGGATTTCACTGAACCGGGAAAGAAGCCGGCCTCTTCGAACTCAGCCGGCGCCGGATCGAACGCATCGGCGAAGTCACCCATCCAGGTGGTGCCCATCTGCGCGATGTCCGGGGTCTGCCCGCCGGCGATCGCGGTCTGGTACTTGTTGTGCGCCGCGTCCCACGGAATTGCGGTGACCTCGACGGTCACCCCGGGGTTCGCAGCCTCGAACTCCGCGAGCAGCGCCGGTAGCTTCTCCCCCTCGGCGCCCTGCGCCCACACCGTCAGGTTGCCGGTAGCGGGCCCCTCGGAGATGGCAGCGGCGGTTTCGGTGGCCCCGCCCGCCGAGTCGGTCTCGCTGCTGCGCCCGCAGGCGCTCAGCGCGAGGACGGCGGCCATCAGGCCAACCATGTAGAACGATTTCCTTCGGAACATCGGCGTCCCCTTCCAGAGGTTTTGACTGCCCCCGCGGGGCCACGCGGGGCATGACCCACCGGGGCTACGGCGGCGGGGGCTGAACGGTCCGGGTTCGGGACCAGCTATCTATGCGCATAGCTCTTAGCTAGATTGAAGCGCATTGACTGCGGAAAGGCAAGCCCTTGCGGGGCAGAAGTTCAAGAAGCCCCCTCGCCGGGACTACCGCTGCGGGCACCCGCAGCTCTCCCGCAGCACCACCCTGGTCGGGAGTCGACGCCGCGCGGGCGGCAACTCCGGATGGTCGAGCCGGTCGATGAGGATGTCGACCACCTCACGCCCCATCTGCTCCATCGGCTGCCGTACGGTCGTCAGGGTCGGGTGCCCGATGCGGCCGGCCGCGATGCCGTCGAAGCCGACCACGGCGACATCGTGCGGGACCACGACGCCCGCCAGGCGCAGCGCGTCCATCGCCGCCAGGGCGTCCTGGTCGGTGACACAGACCAGCGCCTGCGGCAGGCCTCGGCGGGCCAGCAGCGTCCCGACGATCGCGGACGTGTCGCGGACCGTGCTGCCCAGCGGGGACAACGACTTTCGCGGGACGCGGAGCCCGGCGGCGCGCAGGGCCGCCCGGAAACCCTGGAACCGAGCCTGCTGGTCGGAACCCGTCGTGTCGCCCAGGAAGCCAAGGTTGGTCAGGTGATGAGCGGTGATCAGGTGGTCGGTCACCGCCCGCATCCCCGCGGCGTTGTCGATCGTGACGTGGTTCAGCTCGTCCTGGTTGGCCGCGGACAGCTCGACCACCGGCATCCGCCCGGCGATGCGCCGCAACGTCTCCGCGGGCACGGTGTGCGGGAAGACGGCGAGACCGTCGACCCGGCCGGCGATGTCGGCGATCACCGTGTCGGCGTCCCCGCGTCCGCGACCACAGATCATCAGCGCATACCCGCGGCGCCAACATTCCAGTTCCACACCGCGCTGTACCTCGTCGACGTACAGCGGGAACAGCCGGAAGTCCTCGTTCGGGTCCGGATTCGGTGCCGCGCGCGTACCGTCGAGATCGGCACCGTCCGCGGGAGGTTGATGGTCGGGCAAGTCCAGGAGATAGTCGAAGGAGAACAGTCCCAGGGCCCGGGTGTGGCCGTGGGCCAGCCCGCGGGCGCTGGCGCTGGGTACATACCCCAATTCCTGGGCGACGGCGAGCACCAACTCCCGGGTCGAGGCCTTGACCCTCTCCGGCCGGCGGAAGGCGAACGACACCGTCGCGATCGAGACTCCCGCCCGCTCCGCGACGTCGTACACCGTCGGTCCCTTGGCCACCAGACCTCCCCTTCCGCAATTGCCGCAGTCTATGCGCTTATAGTCGCGGTAACCGCACTGGGTGACCCGATGGCCCTGCATCCAGGCGGCCAGCGTGACCCAGCGTGGCCGGCCGCGCCGCCGTATGGTCGGCGGAGGTGATCAGATCGACCAGGTCAACGGTCTTGCGGCCGGCCTTGGTGACCGTCCGACGCAGTTGGGCGACCTGGGCCGCGCCGGGGAATGATACTGCTGGACGGCAACCCCGCTGTCCCTTGCGATGGGCATCGGTGCTTTGGCCCCGAAACGCTGGTCGCCACTCACGCCGAACTGCGGTTCAGCACGCGACCACGGTCAGGGCGAGCCCGCCGCGGGACGTCTCCTTGTACTTGACGCTCATGTCCTTGCCGGTCTCGCGGAGCGTGCGGATCGCCGTGTCCAGCGAGACGTGGTGCGCGCCGTCGCCGCGGACTGACATCCGGGCGGCGGTCACCGCCTTCACCGAGGCCACCGCGTTGCGTTCGATGCACGGGATCTGCACCAG
>DATDBV010000788.1:0-4100 GCA_036524715.1 Nakamurella sp.
GCCGGCTGATCATCAACTGGACCAGCCCCACCGGCCACACCTACCCCCGCAAGGCCCGCCGCAGCAGCCCACCCGACGCCTGGATCCGCACCGCCGGCACCACCATCGCCGAACAACTCGACCTGCTCGCCGCCCAACGCACCCGACCCGACCAGGAACCCACCCCCGATCAGGAACCCACCGACCCAGCCCACAGCCCGCTCGAAGATCGGCTCACCGACGCCCTCCTCCGTCACGGCCTGGCCAGCCAACCCCGCATCGAGTACGACCCCGACGCCGAACCCATCCGCGATGACCCCCCACCCTTCTGACGCGCGGGCGCCGGAAGTCCAAGCGACTTCAGGATTCAGCCACGTCGCTGCCGATACCAATAGACCACGATGGCAACCACGAGCCAGATCACTGACGCCGGAAGCAGAATGAACGTCGTGCTGGCACCAATGAATAGCGCTGCGTCCCTTGCCTGCCTACCACCCATGTCGAGGAGGAACGAGAGCCCGAGGACAGCGGCACTGACGACGACGGCTACAACGGGCCATCGAATCGCTCGCCACATGCGCTGATGATGCCAGGGCCAGGAACAGCCTCTTGGGCACGCCCAAGAGCCCAAGAGGCTGTTCTGGATGACGAGTGAAGCCGCACTCGCTACCAGTGACCAGTTCTGGCAGTCGTCGTCGGCGCATTCCTACCGCAGAAGTGCTCCAGGCGTGGTCTGGTTGCCCGTGTGGACCCATCATCAACTGGCCGAGTACGACGCCGCGGAGGACGGCGCGAAGGACGCTCTGTTGCGGCGGGGGTGCACAGCCCGAGGCTCGTGGACGCCGCGCCGCCCGAGATGTGGCGACCCTGCTGGACGAGCGCGTCTACCTCGGGTCGATTTCCATCTTGTACCGGGTGCTGTGGGAGGCCGGGGAGCGGCGCCCCGAGTCGCCCGGATCCACGTGACCACAAGCGCCACCTGTGACGCAGATCGCAAGCTCGTTGTCTGGCTCATCGGCACCGAGTACGAGAGCGAGCGCAGGCTTGACCACCACGCTGAGGGTGAAAGCCCGCAGCGACGATCGTCTCATCACTGACATTGCCGACGTTCGGGTTCCGTTCAACACCACGTTCGGCGACTCAGACGGCCACCAGGTCCAGCGGGCCCGACCAGCGCAGCTCGACGATCGGTGCGGCACCGGTCGCCAGCTCCCGGCGCACTCCGTCCTGCGCCCAACCGGCGGCGGTCAGGAAACGCGCCGTCGCGGTGTCGACCTGCGGGATCCACCAGGTCCCGGACCGGGCGCCCAGCCGGCGCAGTTCGGCCGCCGCCGCGACCAGCAATCGGCCGCCGTGACCGCGCCGACTCCAGCGCGGCACCACATGCAGCACCTCGATCTCGCCCACCGGTGCCAGCAGGTTCCGCTGCTCGGCGGCGGCCCCGACGGCGGCGAATCCGACCGGTTCGCGGCCCTCGACGGCCACCAGCACGGGCCCGCCCTGCTCGATCCGCCCGGCCCAGGACTGGGCATGTGCGCCAGGGTCGGTGTTCAGCGCGGTCGCCGGCAGCACCGTCGCGAATGCCTGCCGCCACACCTCCAGCTGCAATTCGGCCACGGTGCGCGCGTCGTCGACGGTCGCCGGACGGACGGTGCTGGAGGCCACGAGCAGCCAGCATGCCAGGGGTCGGGGCACTGTCGGTGCCGGGTGGCAGCATCGCCGTCGTGACCACAGGCACGCGATTGACCCGACCGAGCAGCCCCACCCGGCCCACCCGCGCCACCCGCGCCGCCCCGGTGGAGCTGACCAACGCGCAGGCCCGTCGGGTGGCGGTGGCCGCGCAGCGGCTCGATGTCGCCCACCCGGAACCACCACGGCCGGTCAACCGCGGCCATCTGCGTCGGCTGGTGGACACCATCGGCGTGCTCCAGATCGACTCGGTGAACGTGCTGGCCCGGGCGCACCTGCTGCCGGTGTTCAGTCGACTGGGCCCGTACTCGGTCGGCGTGCTCGAGGGCGCGGCCTGGCCGGCTCGGGCCAAGGATCGACTGTTGCTGGAGTCCTGGGCGCACATGGCCTCCCTGATCCCGGTCGAAATCGAGCCGTTGCTGCGCTGGCGTCAGCGGGAGAAGGAGGACGGTCCGTGGGGGATGGTCAAGCGCCTGCACGACGAGCACCCGGGCTTCCTGGACGTCGTGCTCGACACGATCGCGGACCTGGGCCCCAGTTCGGCGGGCGACATCGAGAAGGCACTGGAGGCTCCCAGCCGCGGGGTGGCCGGCTGGTGGGAATGGTCGGCCACGAAGATCGCCTGCGAGCACCTGTTCGCGTCCGGAACGATCGGCGTGACGCAGCGGCGCGGCTTCGAGCGGGTATACGACCTTATCGACCGGGTATTGCCACCCGCGGTGGCCGCGACGCCCACGCCCGACGAGGCCGACGCCAAGCGGGAACTGGTGGCGCTTGCCGTCCGCGCGCACGGCATCGGCACCGTCGGCGACCTGGCCGACTACTTCCGGATGAGCGTGGCCGACACGAAGCGGGCGCTTGCCGACCTCGTCGAGGACGGCCGGGTGCGGCCGGCCACGGTGGACGGCTGGCGGGAACCGGCGTTCATCGACCCGGACGCCCGGATGCCCCGGCGGACGAGCGGCGCCGCCCTGCTCAGCCCGTTCGACCCGATGATCTGGCGGCGGGAACGCACCGAGCGGATCTTCGACTTCCACTACCGGATCGAGATCTACACACCCGCGCCCAAACGCGTCCATGGCTACTACGTCCTGCCGTTGCTGGTCGGTGACGTCCTGGCCGGCCGGTTGGACCTGAAGGCGGACCGGGCCACCGGTCGGCTGCTGGTGCAGGCATCCTGGGTCGAACCCGGCGCGGACGAGTCGACGACGGCCGATACCGCGGCGGTCGAACTCACCAGGATGGCCGGGTGGTTGGGCATGACCGAGGTGATCGCCGTTCCGCGCGGCAACCTGGCCCGGGCGCTGGCTGTCCGTCCGGGAATACGTGCCGGCAGATAGCCTGCCCCGGTGACATCCTTGCCGGCCTCCGTCGCCGCCGGTCATCCGGCCACCGCCGCCGCCGGCCGGGACACCCTGCTGCGAGGCGGGTCCGCCGCGGACGCGGTCGCCGCGATGATCCTGGCCGGGTGCGTGGCGGAGACCTTGTTCACCGGCCTGGGCGGTGGTGGTTACGCCACGGTGTACGACTCGGCCAGCCGTCAGGTGCACTGCCTGGACTTCTTCGTCGCCGTCCCCGGACTCGACGGCACCGTGCCCGCGCCGCCGCGGGACATCAAGGTCGCCTTCGGCGACGTCGAGGTGCCCTATGCGGTCGGCGGGCCGAGCGTTGCGGTGCCCGGTACGCCGGCCGGGGTGGCCGCCCTGCACTCGGCGTTCGGCCGCCTACAATGGTCGCAGATCGTGGGCCAGGCACGGGATCTCGCCGCGTCGGGCACGCCGTTTCCGATGCAACACGCCGTGCTGCTGCCCGATGTCGCCGCCGCCATGGTGCTCGGTGACGGCATCGCGGTGTACTCGCGGCCGGACGGCAGCGGGGGTCGGCGCACCCTCGGCCCCGGCGAGCTGCTGCATCACGAGGGCCTCGCCGACACCCTGGACGACTACCTGAACGATGGCCCGGATGCGCTGGCCACCGGCGGCCGCGGCCGGGCCTTCGTCGCCGCCGTCCGAGCCGACGGCGGGGCGCTGTCCGAACTGGACATGGTCGCCTATCAGGTGCACGAACTCACGGTCGCGCGGGTGCGGTTCGGGCCCGGCATCATCTGCGTCCGCGACAACGACCTGGACCGGTTCGCCCGCACGGCGAGCATCCTCGACGATGGACTGACCGATGCCGACCCGGCGGCCCGGGCCCGCCATCTGGCGCACGCGCTGCGGGCGCCGTCCATGCGGTCGGAGACGACCACCGTCGTCGCCGTCGACGATGCCGGAAATGCTTGCGCCGCAACGCATTCGCTCGGGTTGGGCTCGGGTGTCTGGTACGGCGGGGTGCACGGCAACTCGATGCTCGGCGAGGGTGAACTGCTGCGGGCCGAGCTCAGGCCGGGGGAGCGGATGCCGTCGATGATGGTGCCGCTGGTGGTCACCGAC
>DATDBV010000789.1:0-2086 GCA_036524715.1 Nakamurella sp.
TTCTACACCGCGGACCTGCACTTCGATCATGCGCTGGTGTCCGGTCTGCGCGGATTCGCCTCACCGGCCGAACACGACGATGCGGTGTGCGCCCGATGGCGAGCCGCCGTCGACGACCGGGACATCGTCTGGGTGCTGGGCGATCTCGCCGTCACCCACAACCCGTCCCGGCTGGCCGCGGTTCTGGACCGGATCGGCGAACTCCCGGGCGTCAAGCACCTGATCCTGGGCAACCACGACACCGCACACCCCAGGTTCCGTGACGCGCACCGGCACCAGCGGACCTACCTGCAGGTGTTCGAATCGGTGCAGTCGATGGCCAGGCGGAAGGTGAACGGGATCGAGGTGATGCTCTCGCACTATCCGTACGCGGGCGATCACACCGAATCCGATCGGGACAACCAGTATCGGCTGCGCGACGAGGGTCGGTGGCTGATGCACGGCCACACCCACTCGCCGGTCCGCTGGACGGGCCCGAGGCAGGTGCACGTCGGCCTGGACGCCTGGAGCCTGTCGCCGGTGCCCGAGTCGGAGATCGCGAGGATCATCGCCCAGTCGTCCGAGCCTGCGAGGTCGCCATCGAGCACAGCAGGATCGGGCACAGACAACCCGGCGACGGAGGAGCCGGGTTGTTCAGCGCGGTCCTGAACCGGCCCCATTCGCGCCGCCTGGGGCGCCAGTTCGATCCGATCGCCTCCTGGGCATGAACCTTCGCCGCCCGAACCGAATCCCGGGGAACATTCGGCTGCGCCAGGCGACTCGATCTTCCCCACACATCGGCTCCGTCGCGCAGCAGCACCCCCTACCCCCACTCGGGGAACATTCGGTCGACCCAGACGACCGAACCTTCCCCAGGCATCAGCGGGCCGGAAGGAACGCGAAGGGCGGGCCCGAAACCGGACCCGCCCTCGCCCGGCACACGTCACAGGACGGCGGCCAAGCCCACCACCACCGTTGTCGTCAGCCAGATGGACGACGCCGGCGGGTCGATGTGGGTGTCCCCGCGGATGTGCCAGAACCGGGAGAAGAACTCCGCGACCCAGGCCGCCACCATCCCGAACAGCGCCCCGATCAGCATCGCCGCGACCTGGTTGCCGCCCACCAACGGCAGGAAACTCAGGGCCGCAACCCCGCCGATCAGTGTCATGTGGTGGGTGACCGGCACCGCCATGCCCAGACACAGGAACAGCAGGGACGCGGCCGAGATGCCGAAACCGACCGTGGCGGCCAATGCCCCGGTGGTCGGGAACTGTTGCGCGACACTCAGTGCGGCCGCGGCACTGAGCCCACCGGCGAACAAGCCCAGAACCGTGTTGGGCCCGAGGTTCTCCTGATAGCGGACCCAATGGTGATCGTCGGTGGGCGCGAAACGACCCACCCACGACGACGATCCGGACGGTGGCCGGCCACCTTCCACCACGCCCTCCAGGATGTCGTCACCGGACCGGGCCACCCCGGTCCGGGCCTCGATTGCCGGGACTGCCGCGGCGTCGGCGTGGCTGAGCGGCGGGCTCGGCCGACCGATCAGTCCGGTCCGGCCGAACGCGAGCCTGGTGATGATCGCGCTGACAACCACGGTGAGGGCGACGGTGTCGGTGTGGGTGCCCAGCCAGGGGGCCGCCGCGAGCGCCGACTGGATCAGGTAGCCGAGCACGCCGAAGCCGGCTCCGACCAGGAGCACCTGCGGACGGCGCAGACCGATAAGCGGAGTGACGATGTCCTTGCCGCTGTGCAGGCCGCGGCGATGGGCGAACGCGGCCGCGGCCACCCCGCCGGCAAACGCGATGTGCGGACCGAGGACCGGACCGAAGGCCACGAATCCGAGGAATCCCGCGCCCGCGTTGCCGAACAGCCCGACGGCGCCGAGGAGGACGGAGAAACCGCAGAGCACGAAGGACTGGAGCGCGCCGATGGCTGCGCCGAAAAAGCCGCCGGCGGCCGCGGCCACCAGCCAGAACGGATCGATCGTCATGGGCACTGCCTTTCGTCGAGCGATGCTCGATCATCGGGACGGGTGAGCGCAGCCTGGAGCGCCCTCCCGGCCGAGCGCGAGGCGGCCGGCCGGGAGGGGCGCATTCTGGGACGG
>DATDBV010000790.1:0-2963 GCA_036524715.1 Nakamurella sp.
TACCGGCATAGTCCAGAAACGTGCAGCCCTGGTTGATGAACACCCGCTCGGCCAGCTCCAGACGCAGGCCATGGTCGGTGTAGAAGGGCGGGTAGATGGTGACCCTTGGCGGCAGCGGACGGCCCAAGATCTGTTCGAGCAATGCTGCCCTGCCCGCTTCATCCTCGAACGGCAGGACGTTCAGACGCGAGGTCAGTTCGGCGACCCGCCGGACGCGCTCGCTCATTGCGGCGAACTCGGGGCCGAACACCCTCTCGCCCTTGGCCAGGTGCTCGGGGTCGTGGATGCGCATCATTCGGTCGCTCGTCATCCACCCGATTCTCGGGCCTGGGCACCATCCCGAGCGCGCGGGCGCCGATCGACACCCGCGGGCCCGCCTACCATTCGGCAATGAGCGAGGCTTGCCGAGCGAATCAATGACACAGCAGGCCGACGCCCACCGGGCGGCGAGCCTGCGAGATGCCCCGGAAAGGCGGCGGCCATGGGCGAATGGTGGCAGGACAACATCATCGAGCCGGGCAAGCTACCGCTGCTGCTGTGCTTCGCCGCGTTCATCGTCACGTTTCTGTCCACCCGGATCGTCACTCGGCTGATCCGGGCCGGCATCGGCCCGTTCCGCAACAACGTCTCCTCGTCCGGCGTGCACGTCCACCACGCCGTTCCGGGCATCATGCTGCTGATTCTGGGCACGATCATGGCCCTGCGCGGTCCCGATTCGCCGTGGATCGAGTTCGCCGGCGTGCTGTCCGGCGTCGGGATGTCGCTCATCCTGGACGAGTTCGCGCTGATCCTGCACCTGCAGGACGTGTACTGGTCCAACGAGGGTCGGGTGTCGGTCGAGATGATCGGCCTGGCCACCGCCGTCTTCGGGTTCGTGCTGCTCGGGTTCAGCCCGCTGGGGGTCGACGAGCTGACCGTCGACGACCTCGAGGTCCGGCTGACCTTGCTGACCGGCGTGGTCCTGCACTTCCTGCTGCTGCTGGTGTGCGTGCTCAAGGGCAAGTACCGGTCGGCGTTGGTCGGCTGTTTCGTCGGCCCGGT
This sequence comes from Nakamurella sp., assembly GCA_036524715.1. Lineage (GTDB taxonomy): Bacteria > Actinomycetota > Actinomycetes > Mycobacteriales > Nakamurellaceae > Nakamurella. The sequence goes on from DATDBV010000790.1 coordinate 1,042, forward strand.
CGCCTGGTGGGCGGCCTGCCGGTTGGCCCGACCGAACTCGTGGTGGGGCCGGCGGTACCGGGCCCGCAAGCTGGAACGGGCGCAGCGCCGGGAGGCGAAGTTCCAGGCGAAGTGGGATCCGCGGTGGCGGTGGCTGTCCGACCTGATCGCGGGCGCGCCCTCACTGCCCGACCCGCCCGACCCGCCTTCTACCGATCCGGTCGCCCTGCCCCGGGCCGATCCGGCCGCCGACCGGTCGACGCGCTGATCGTCATCGCTCCAGCAGGTTCAGCACCTCCTGCTGGAACCGGCGCACCCGGACCGGGTCCGGGGGACGACCGCCGTCCCGGGCCCGCAGCGCCTCGTCGATCACGGTTGGGTCGAGCGGCCCTGGATCGATCCGCACCGCCCGGCCTGCCGCCGCCTTGGCGAGCCAGTGGCCGGTCACCGCCCGGTGCCACGCCCGGCAGGCGTTGAGCACGGCGTCGTCGGTCGCCGCCATCGACGATGCCAAATGCCACCGCTGCGACTGGACCACCAGCTCCGCCAGCAGCGGTTCCGGCGGGGACCGGAACAACTTCTCGGCCGGCGGACCGACGATCGTCCAGCCATGTTCGGACAGGATGCTGCGATCGATCGCATACCAGAACGATCCGTCCTCGGGCGGCCGCCGATTTGGTGCGAGGGTTTCCCGAAAGGCCATTCCCTCGCCTGTGTTCAGCTCGAACTCGAACCCGGGCTCCGCATCGCCGGCGGCCGCGACCTCGGCGCGGTAGACCACCAGCTCCAGGCCGCGGGCCGGGCACGGCAGGCTCTCGTGCCGGAGCCGGCCGATTGTCATCGCCTTGGTCTCCTCGGGTACCGCGGATCCGGTGACGACGGCGACGTCGATGTCGCTGCGTCCGGCCCGGTAGCCGTCCAGGGCCAGAGAACCGCCGGCATAGACGCCGACCAGATCCGGGCCGAGCGAACCCGCGCACCGCCGGGCGATCTCGGCGAGGTAGTCGTCCACATCACGCATGGGCACCATCGTCCACCCGGGATTGGCATGATGGTCGGCGATGAGCGTCGAGCCGACCCCGTTCGCCGTCGGCGGCGCGGGCGCGGGCCGGTTCGCCCCCAGCCCGTCCGGCGACCTGCACCTGGGCAATCTGCGGACCGCCCTGCTGGCCTGGCTGTTCGCCCGGTCGGCCGGCCGGGCCTTCCTGCTCCGGCTGGAGGACCTGGACCGGGTGCGACCGGGCGCCGCCGACCGGCAACTGGCGGACCTTGCCGCGATGGGCCTGGACTGGGACGGCCCGGTGGTGCGTCAGTCGGCGCGGACCGACCGCTACGGCGCGGCGATCGGGCGGCTGACGGAGCGGGGGCTGACGTACGAGTGCTTCTGCACCCGGCGGGAGATCCGGGAGGCCGCGTCGGCGCCGCATCCGGACCCGTCGTTCCCGGAGCGGATCGGCGCGGACGGCGCCTACCCGGGCACCTGCCGGTCGCTGTCGCCGGCGCAGGTGGCGCAGCGTCGGGTCGCGGGTCGTCCGAGCGCGCTGCGGCTGCGGGCCGGGGTGGACCGGTGGACGGTGTCGGATGTGCTCAACGGACCCTTCACCGGGTCGGTCGACGACCTCGTGCTGCGGCGCAACGACGAGGTGGCCGCCTACAACCTCGCCGTGGTGGTCGACGACGCCGCCCAGGGCATCGACCAGGTGGTGCGCGGCGACGACCTGCTCGCCTCGGCGCCCCGTCAGGCCTACCTGGCCTCGTTGCTGGGTCTGCCGGAGGTTGGGTACGCCCACGTCCCGCTGGCCCTGAACGAGCACCGGCAGCGGCTGGCGAAGCGGGACGGCGCGGTCACCCTGCCCGATCTGGCCGCCACCGGCCTGAGCGCCCCCGACATGCTCGGGCTACTCGCCGTGTCCCTCGGCCTGGCCGCACCGGGCGAGCGCGTC
>DATDBV010000791.1:0-6022 GCA_036524715.1 Nakamurella sp.
AAGCACGGCACGAACGTCACCCAGGTCGTCAGGAGCGCGGCCAGCGTCGCGGCCACCCACGGGTCCAGCGAGCCGGGGTCGCGGTAGGCGCCCAGGAACGCGACGAACTGCACGACCATGATCAGCGGACCTGGGGTGGTCTCGGCCAGGGCCAGGCCGCGGACCATCTCGCTCGGGGTGACCCAGGCGTAAACCTCGACCGCCTTCTGCGCCACGTAGGCCAGGACGGCGTAGGCGCCGCCGAACGTCACCACTGCGGTGCCGGAGAAGAACACACCCATCTGCGTGAAAGTGCTGCCGGTGCCGGTGAGCAGCGCGACGGCCAGCACGGGCAGCCACCACACCAGCAGCCCGATGAGCAGCACCGCCAGGGTGCGCCGGCTGGACGGGACGGCCGTGTGCAGCATTTCGTCGGAGATCAACGGCTCGGGCCCGTCCGGCGCCTGCGCCGGCGGCGGGGTGACCACGTCCGGACGCCACCGGCCGAGGACGAATCCGATCAGGCCGGCGGCCGCGACCACGATGGGGAACGGGACACCGAAGAACGTCAGGGCCAGGAACGCGGCCACCGCCAGCCCGATCAGCACGGGCCGGCGCAGGGCCTTGCGGCCGACCCGGACCACGGCCTGGGCCACGATGGCCAGCACCGCCGGCGCCAGACCGGCGAACACCGCGGTGACGACTGCGGTGTCGCCGTAGGCGGCGTAGACCGCGGACAGCACAAGCAGGGCCACGAACCCGGGCAACACGAACAGGCCGCCGGCGATCAGCCCGCCGCGGGTGCCGTGGAGTAGCCACCCGACATAGGTCGCCAGCTGCTGCGCTTCGGGGCCGGGCAGCAGCATGCAGGAGTTCAGGGCATGCAGGAACCGCTTCTCGCCGATCCACCGCTTCTCGTCGACCAGGGCCCGGTGCATGACCGCGATCTGACCGGCCGGGCCGCCGAAGGTCTGCAACGAGATTGCGAACCACGTCCGGGTCATCGCCCCGAGCGGCACCACATGTTCAGCCTCGGAATCAGGCAAGGCCGAATGGGCGACGGCCGAAGAATCGGCCGCGGCGTCTGCGACGGCGTCCACGGCCGGCGAGGCTGCAGCCTCCAGCGCCTCCGCCGGCGCTTGCTGGTTGTCCTTGGCCACGAGCGACTCTCCTGAAAGTGGTCGGTGTCGGGGGGCGGGTCGCTGCTGGGTCAGGGGTCGGCCGGGGTGCGGCCGAGCAGCAGCCGGCGGCGGTGGTGGTACTCGTAGAGGCCGTCGAAGATCGGCCCGGCTATCGCCAGGGTGTGGGTGTCGGAGCCGGTCATCGACAGACCCCGCAGGATCACGTCCAGCCCCGGCGCCTCAGGAGCGTCGAACCTGTCGTCGGCCAGATCGGCCTCGTGCACGATTTCGGCGATTGCCCACAGCACCGGATCGGTCAGCTCGTAGCGTTTGAGGATCGTTTCGAAGCTGCAGTCGTGGCCGTGGTGTCCCAGATCCACCCCGCGCATGTCGAACGGTGTAGCCCCCTCGGCGATCCGCGCCGGATCGGCGGCGAAGTCGAACTCGGCCGCGGAGTCGATGAACCGGCCGATCAACCAGGCGCAGGCGGCCCGATCGATGTGCACGCCGGGCCGGGTCACCCACTTCACCGCTGCCCCTGGCCGGCCGATGACGCCTCCGGGTCGGTGATCGAGGCGGCCAGGTCCGTCAGGATTCGGCGCGCCTGTTCGCGCTCCGGCGGCGGGAAGAAGTCACGTCGGTCGATCGCCCGCCACTGCGACCGCAACCGCCGCAATCCGCGGCGGCGGGCCGGCTCGGGCTCGCCGGCCAGCCCCTCGGTCAGGGCGATCAGCTCCCGGTACTCCTCGGCCCGAGCCGCGGTCATACCGGCCGCCAAGTCCCGTTCCTGTGACAGGCTGCCCGGCCGGGAGAGCCAGACTCCGGCCGTGCCGCCGGCCTCGATGACCATGTCGGCCACCCAGTCCAGCTGCTCCCGGGTCCGGGCGTCCGCCGGCAACGCCACCACTCCATCCCCGAGTTGGGCCACCCCCAGCTGACGCAACCGCCGCCACACCGCGATCCGCGGCGTCGAGGGCTCCCGAGGCACCCGATACACCAACAACACCCACTCGCCGGGGCCGCCGCCCGCATCCCCATCATCTCGCACAGAGCAATGTAACCATGGTTACCCAGCAGCTGAGACTCTGGGTGGGTCAAGAACGGTATCGACGCCATCCGACCCATCAGCGACGGGCAGCCGCGGCCGAGTCGAACAACTCATCGGCGAACGCGCCGCCCTGCGCCGTCTCCAGCTCGGCCGTGATCGACACCGGTCCTCGGTCGGGTCGGCCTGCGTCACTGCGATGCTGCGGGAACGAACAGTTCGATCGGGTTGCCGGAAGGGTCGTCCAGGACGACCTGCTGACCACCCGGGCCGGTCACGATGTCGTTGCGGAAGCTGACCCCGGCCGCGCGCAACCGGGCGATCTCGGAGGGCAGATCAGCCACGATCAGGTGGATCCGGTTCCAGCCGCCCGGGACCGGCCGCCGACCGTCGGGCATCGGCCGCCCTGCGGAGCTGGCTGGCCCGGAGAGCAGCAGGCGCAGGTTGCCGCGGGTGACGTCGGCAAACGCGGGCAGGTGCGCGGTGCGCACCGTGAAACCCAGGTGGGTGGTGTAGAAGTCGAGAGCGGCTTCCACGTCATCGACCAGGTAACGGACGTTGACCATGCTGTCATCGATTCCGGTCATGGCAGGGCTCCCTTCCCGGCGGTTGCCGGCGGTGCGATGGCTTGGATGAGAAATGCGATGCGGGTGTGCAGGTCGGCTGCCACGGCCCGGAAGGCGGGGTAGATGGCTCGACCGGTGCCGGCGGCGGGGTCGGGGATACTCCAGTGAATCGGCTCCGGGTGTCCGGGAAGTTCAGGGCAGACCTCGCGGATCTTGTCGCAGAGGGTGATCACGCAATCGAAACGGCGCCCGGCGACCTCGCCGAGGTGCTTGCTGCGCCGTCCGGTCAGGTCGATGCCGTAGGAGCGCATCACCCGCACCGCGTTCGGGTGCAACGGTTTGGGGTGGCTGCCGGCGCTGGCCACCTCGACCCGCCCGCCGGCCGCGTGCGCCAGCAGGGCCTCGGCGATCTGGGAACGGGCGCTGTTGCCGGTGCAGAGAAACAGCACCCGCACCGGCAACGTCCGACGAGGGCGGGCAGCGGGGGTCGTAGAACCGCCCAGGCCGGGGTGCAGTGCCGCGCCGGTGGCCGCGAGCAGCTGACCGCAGCGGGCCAACTCGATGCGGTAGTAGCTGTCCCGGCCATCGGCCGAGCTGCGCCGCATCGACACCAGCCCGCCGTCACGCAGGCGGCCCAGGTGGTAGGACACGGCATTCTGCGGCTGACCGATCAGCCCGGTCAGCTCCCCCACCCGCCGGTCACTACGGGCCAACTCGGAAAGTAAACGCCAGCGCACAGGATCGCCCGCGAGCCGCAGGAACGCCGGCGGCGACGCATCCGCGGGTATCACGTCAGAGGCCACTTCAGAAGGATACATCAATCTAGATAGATGTATTCTCGTCAGCCGGTCGTCGGTTCATCGCGCAGGATGCGCGGGATCTTGAACGAGTCACGTGGTTCTGGAAAGCCCTTGCGGGTGACCGAGCTGGCGGCGAGTGTTCAGATTCCGGGGCCGTGTGTGCTCCCCTCATCGACTGCCGTGTCCTTGATCATCCGGCGAAGCGCTCGGCGGGCGGCGTCAAGGTCTTCCTGCAGCCGACCGACCCGATCGTCGAGTTCTTGGTTGGCCTGCCGGGCCTGGGTGAGTTCCTGGCTCAGGGTGGCGATCCGCTCGGCCAGCGGGGCGGCGGTGAGGTTGGTCAGTTGCCGCCCGAGGGTGCCCTGCAGGTGGCCGCGGAGTTCGTCCCGTTCACTTCGTAGCCGGCGGATCTCCTGCCGGGCAAGTTCGAGATCGGTTCGTAGGGCGGCGGCGGATTCCGCTGCCGGTGCGGGACGTCCGTCGATGGTTTGCTGCGCGATCGCGGTGTCGATCTGTTCCCGGACGCCGGGGGCGTAGGTGAGCCAAGTGGAGACGCCGGCGCGGCGGGCCACCGCGGAGAAGCTGATGTGGTCGCCGGCGGCGAGCATCGCGGTGAGCGCCGAGCCGACTCGGTCCCGTTTCGTGCGGCTGTCACGCCGGCGCGATTCACGCAGTGCCTGAGCACGCTTCGCGGCCGGTGTCGGGGGTGTCACGATCGCCGGCTCGGGCCCGGTCATGCGGTGGGCCGGGCTGCGATGGCGGTGATGGGCAGATGGACGCGGCCGGCGCCGGCCCGGACTTTGCGGAGCACGGCGGCGGCCTGCTCCACTTCATCGCGTTCGTCGGCGCTGAAGGTGGCGAGCCTGGTGCGCATGCTGTCGAGAACATGCTGGTAGGAGGTGATCTGGTCGGTGAGGTTCCGGAGCACGAAGTCGTCCACGCCCATCGCACCGGCCAGTTCGCGGTCCGCCCGCAGGGATTGGATGTGGTCCTCGATGGCCGGGATGTAGGAGGGGTCGGCGCGGTAGAACCCGCAGCCGGAGCATTGGAACCGGATCGGGCAGGCCCCGCCGCCGGCCTTGACGTTCGACGGCTCGATGCAGCTGCCGAACGGTGCGGCGACCGAACGGAGCTCGTAGGCCGCCTGCGACGGTGGTGGCGCGGCGGCGCCGGTGCGGTCGATGACCTGCCGGTGCAGGGTACGGACGGCGTCGCGTTTGCGTTTCTGGGTGACCCGCTCTGGTGGAGTCAGATATTCGAACTGTCCGAATGCCTGTCACTCCCGGGTCTGGGCGACGGGCGAGGGGTCCGGCTGGGTCGGTGCGCGGCGGCTGTAGTCGGCGGCGTAGCTGGTCCAGTCTCCGCTGCTGGCTCGTTGCCAGGCGACGGCGACGCTGATGTGGATGCCGAGCAGTCGTGCGAGCATCGCGGCGGGCAGTTCGGTGGCCAGACCGAACAGTGCTGTCGATCGATCTTGTCCGGGCCGCAGCCCGAGTCGGCGCAATCGTTGGGCGAGGTGCTCGGCGCTGATGGGCCGGTCGGGGCGTCCGCCGGGAAACAGCCAGCGGGAGGTTCCTTGATCGCCCAGGCTGGCGTGGCCGTGGCGGGAGGCGACGAGCTCGCGGGTGTGGGCGGCAAGGGGTTCGGGCAACACGATGGGTTCGCGGCCCAGTCGGAGCAACACCCGGTGTTCGTCGGCGTGGACGTGATCGAGGGTCAGCCGGCTGATCGTCGCGGGCCATTGCGCGTAGAGCAGGAGAAGCAACCCTGCGACGCGGTCGGCTGTATCGATGCCGGGTTCATGCAGGAGTCGTCGGGCCTGAGCCCAGCGTGCTTCGGTGTCGATGGGTCGGGTCGGGCCGTCCCACTTGATGGCGGCGAACTCGAGACTGGTCAGCTTCTGGCGTTTGGCCCAGCGCACGAAGTGTCCGGCTTCGCGGCGATGTTTGAGGTGCTCGCCGGTCAGCCAGGTGTCCAGGTCGTTCTGGGTGGCGGTGCCCAGGGTGCGGTCGTTGGCGGTGAGCCAGTCCAGCAGCGTGATCGCCGCCCGCACGTGCTGCTGAACGACGACGACCTGGGTGTGGCTGGCGGGTTGGGTGTTGTTGCGTCTGCGCAGCCGGTGCAGCAGGTGCCAGACGGCGTGGCTGCGCAGCAGCGCCCGCTGGTCGGGATCGCCTCGGTCGGCGAGGGTGCCGGTGATCCACCGTTCGAGACGGACCAGATGCTCGTCCCGGGTGGGCAGCGCGCCGGTGGCGACCAGCACGCTGCGCAGGTGCCGCAGCGGTTTGCTGTCGGGCAGCTCGTCGAGCCCGGCATGGGTCAGTTCTCTTCGCCCGGAAGCGATCTCACCCAGGATCGTAGACGTGGTGTCCTTGTGCAGCCAGGCGAGCACGGTGTCGGGGCGTTCGTGTGCGGCCAGGTGTTCGTGCAGGGCCCGCAGCCGGGGATGGACCCGACCGGTGCCGTCGTCGAGCAGCCTGGTCAGCCGTGTCCGCAGCGAGCAACGCCCGC
>DATDBV010000792.1:0-6633 GCA_036524715.1 Nakamurella sp.
CATCAATCAGGCGGTGACAGAAGGCTTCCAGCTCGGCCGAGAACTCTCGAACGTCGAGATGTCACCCTCATGACGCAGGGTCAGGCTGATGTCGTCGTGCCCCTCCAGCAGACGCCATCTGGTGTAGTCGTCCACCTCGAAGCGAGCCACCAGGTCACCAGCCGTGACCGTGCGCGAGTGCAGGTCGACGGTGACCGACGTGCCCGGGTGGTTCTCGAGCAGCTTCCAGAGCAGCTCGACGTCGTCCTGGCTGCACTGAGCGGTGAGCAGCCCCTGCTTGCCGCTGTTGCCGCGGAAGATGTCGGCGAACCGCGAGGAGATGACGACGCGGAAGCCGTAGTTCATCAGCGCCCAGACCGCGTGCTCGCGAGAGGACCCCGTACCGAAGTCGGGCCCGGCGACGAGCACCGAGCCAGCCGCGTAGTCCGGGTCGTTGAGCACGAACGTCGCGTCGCCCCGCCAGGCGGCGAACAGGCCGTCCTCGAAGCCGGTGCGGGTGACCCGCTTGAGGTACACGGCCGGGATGATCTGGTCGGTGTCCACGTTGGTCCGGCGCAGAGGGATCCCGATTCCGGTGTGGCTGGTGAAGGCGTCCATCGTTGTCTCCTTGGCGTTCTTCGGTCGCAGAGTCCGGGCCGGGTCAGGCGTTCGATCCGGCCGGCGCCGGTGCGGGGTCGAGATCGGCCGGGGATGACAGGGTGCCGCGCACCGCGGTCGCCGCTGCGACCAGGGGCGAGACCAGATGCGTGCGCCCACCCTTGCCCTGGCGACCCTCGAAGTTCCGGTTCGAGGTGGAGGCGCTGCGCTCGCCGGGCGTCAGCTGGTCGGGGTTCATGCCCAGGCACATCGAGCACCCGGCGCTGCGCCACTCGGCGCCGGCGTCCAGGAAGACCCGGTCCAGCCCCTCCTGCTCGGCCTGCGCACGGACCCGCATCGAGCCGGGCACCACCAACATCCGCAGGGTCGGATCGATCGTCCGCCCCCGCAGGACGTCCGCGGCGGCCCGCAGGTCCTCGATCCGGCCGTTCGTGCAGGAGCCGAGAAACACGGTGTCCACGTGGATCTGGCGCAGTGGCGTACCCGGGGTCAGATCCATGTAGGACAGCGCCTTCTCGGTCGCCAGCCGCTCGTTGTCATCGGCGATCGACCCCGGGTCGGGGACGACGTCGGCCAGCGGCAGACCCTGGCCGGGGTTGGTGCCCCAGGTGACGAACGGGGTGAGCGCGTTGGCGTCGAGGAAGACCTCTGCGTCGAAGGTCGCGTCGGCGTCGGTGTGCAGCGACCGCCAGTACTCGACCGCACGGTCCCACTGCTCGCCCTTCGGCGCGTGGTCGCGGCCCTGCACGTAGTCGAAGGTCGTCACGTCCGGGGCGATCATGCCGGCCCGCGCGCCGGCCTCGATCGACATGTTGCAGATCGTCATCCGGCCCTCCATGGACAGGGCCCGGATCGCCTCCCCGCGATACTCCAGCACGTAGCCCTGCCCACCGCCGGTGCCGATCTTGGCGATCACGGCCAGGATGATGTCCTTGGCCGTCACACCGGGCGCCAGCGTGCCGTCGACGGTGATGGCCATCGTCTTGAACGGCTTGAGCGGCAAGGTCTGGGTGGCCAGCACGTGTTCGACCTCGCTGGTGCCGATGCCGAAGGCCAGCGCCCCGAAGGCGCCGTGGGTCGAGGTGTGCGAGTCGCCGCAGACGATCGTCATCCCGGGCTGGGTGATGCCCAACTGGGGGCCGACGACGTGCACGATGCCCTGCTCGTAGTCGCCCATCGGGAACAGCCGCACCCCGAACTCCGCGCAGTTGGCCCGCAGCGTCTCCACCTGGGTCCGGGACACCGGGTCCTCGATCAGCAGGTTGCGGCTGCGGGTGCCGTCCGGTCCGGCCTGGAACAGGGTGGGCACGTTGTGGTCCTCGGTGGCCAGCGTGAGGTCCGGCCGGCGCACCGGCCGGCCGGCCTGCCGCAGGCCGTCGAAGGCCTGCGGGCTGGTCACCTCGTGCACCAGTTGCAGGTCGATGTAGAGCAGGTCGGGTTCACCCTCCGCGGAGTGCACGACGTGCGCGTTCCAGACCTTTTCGGCGAGCGTGCGCCCCATTGCCGACCTCTCCCGTCCAACTGTGGAAATCTGCTCCAGCGATGTCGGCCCCACGGTGTCCCCGGCGCTCGGCGGCCGGGTGGACATCTCAGTATGTGGGATTCTAGTATCGCCTCATGGGACAGCATAGCGGTATCGGCGTGCTGGACAAAGCCGTCGCCGTGCTCTCCGCGGCGGCGGCCACGCCGGTCACGCTGGTCGAGCTGTGCGCTGCCACCGGTCTGCCCCGTGCGACGGCGCACCGGCTGGCGGTCGGCCTGGAGGTGCACGGGCTGTTGACCCGGGACGCCGGGGGACGCTGGTGCCAGGGTCCGCAGCTGGCGGTCCTGGCCGCGGGGGCGCCCGATCCGCTCGTGCTGGCCTGCGCCGGCGTCCTGCCCCGGCTCCGTGATCGCACCGGCGAGAGCGTGCAGGTGTACCGGGCGGACGGGCTGTCCCGGGTGTGCGTGGCCGTGGCCGAGCCCCTGTCCGGCCTGCGCGACACCGTGCCGCTGGGCGCCCGGTTGCCGATGACCGCCGGCTCCGGGGCCCAGGTGCTCACCGCCTGGGCCGACGCCGGTTACCAGCGGGCCGTGCTGGCCCAGGCCTCGTTCACCGAGCGGTCGCTGGCCGACGTGCGTCGGCGCGGCTGGGCGCAGTCGGTGGCCGAGCGGGAGGCCGGCGTGGCCTCGGTCGCCGCCCCCGTGCGCTCGCCGGCGGGCGACGTCATCGCCGCGGTGTCGGTTTCCGGCCCGGTGGATCGGATCGGGCGGCGGCCGGGCGCGCGCTGGGCGGGCGATCTGGTCGAGGCGGCACACGCGCTCACCGCCGCGATGTAGCGGCCATGCAGTGGCGAGGTAGTCGCGCCCGTGCGGAGCCGGGAATGCGAGACGGCCCGGGCGCTGCGCACCCGGGCCGTCTCGAACTGCGTAGCCCCGAAGGGATTCGAACCCTCGCTACCGCCGTGAGAGGGCGGCGTCCTAGGCCGCTAGACGACGGGGCCCTAGAACATCTCGACACTCGGCGGCACTGCCGAGCCTCGAATATGCTACACGACCGGCACATGAGCCTCGCCCACGCCCGGTCGATCGCTGGGGTACTAGGACTCGAACCTAGAATGAGGGAATCAGAATCCCTAGTGTTGCCAATTACACCATACCCCACTGGCGTATCTCGGCCGGCGGACCGGGCGAGGCACCGGCAGACCATACTACCCGCCCGGCCGGCCGATTCCTAAATCGTCGGTCGGGCCTGCCGCAACCGGGCCAGCGTGACCTCCCGGCCGAGCAGCTCCATCGACTCGTACAGCGGCGGTGAGACGGTTCGTCCGGTGACGGCGACCCGGACGGGCCCGAAGGCGACCCTTGGTTTGAGGCCGAGTCCGTCGATCAGCCTGGCCTTGAGTTCGGCCTCCATCGCCCCTGCGGTGAACTCGGGTACGGATTCGACGGCCGCGATCGCCTCGTCCAGCACCGGGATCGCCTCGGCCGTCAATACCTTCGCCACAGCCGCGTCGTCCGCCGCGAAGGCGTCCCCGGCGAACAGGAAACCGACCATGGTGGCCGCCTCGGACAGCACGGCGGACCGCTCCTGAACCAGGGGTGCCACCGCCCGCACGAGGTCGACCTGCTCCGGCGACGGCTCCGCCGGCAGCAGGCCGGTGCTGCTCAGGTACGCCTCGAGCCGGCCGGCGAAGTCGTCCGGGGCGAGCATCCGGATGTGCGCGCCATTGATCGCGGCGGCCTTCTTGCGGTCGAACCGGGCCGGGTTCCCCGAAATCCGGTGACCGTCGAATGCGGCGACCAACTCGGCCGGGGTGAAGATGTCTCGGTCCGCACCGTCCTGGGACGGCAGCGACCAACCCAGCAGCGCCAGGTAGTTGACCATGCCCTCGGTGATGAAACCGTCGTCCCGGTACTGGAACAGGTTCGACTGCGGATCCCGCTTCGACAGCTTGCGGTTGCCCTCACCGGTGACGAAGGGCAGGTGCCCGAACTGCGGCACCAGCTGCGCCCGGCCGATGTCGATCAGCGCCTCGTACAGGGCGATCTGCCGCGGCGTGGAGGGCAGCAGATCCTCGCCGCGCAGGACATGGGTGATGCCCATCAGTGCGTCGTCCACCGGGTTGACCAGGGTGTAGAGGGGCTCGCCGGTGCCGCGGACCAGCACCGGGTCGGGCACGCTGCCGGCCGGGAAACTCACCCGGCCGCGGACCAGATCGTCGAAACCGATGTCCCGATCCGGCATCCGCAGCCGCAGCACCGGCTGTCGTCCGGCCGCCGTTGCCGCCGCGATCAGCGCGGAATCCGGTGTGCGGTCGTAGTTGTCGTAACCCAGCTTGGGCTCGCGGCCGGCCGCCAGGTGCCGCGCAGCGACATCATCGGCGGTGGAGTACGACTCGTACAGATGCCCGGCGGCCACCAGTTCGGCGACGACCTCGCGGTAGATGTCCCCCCGCCGACTCTGCCGATAAGGGGCGTGCGGGCCGCCGACGTTCGGCCCCTCGTCCCAGTCCAGGCCCAGCCAGGTCATCGCGTCGACGATCGCCTCGTAGGACTCCTCGGAATCCCGGGCCGCGTCCGTATCCTCGATCCGGAAGACGAAGGTGCCGCCGTGGTGCCGGGCGAACGCCCAGTTGAACAGGGCGGTGCGGGCCAGCCCGACGTGCGGGGTGCCGGTCGGCGATGGGCAGAAGCGGGCGCGCACGGGACGGTCCGGGGTGAGCTGCGTCATCAGCGGGCCTGAATCGGGTTGGTGAGCGTGCCGATGCCCTCGACGGTGACCGAGATCGTCTGGCCGTCCACCATCGGCCCCACGCCGGCCGGAGTGCCGGTGAGCAGCACGTCACCGGGCAGCAGCGTCATGATGCCGCTGACGTACTCCAGGAACTCGCCGATGGAGAACACCATGTCGGCGGTCGACCCGTCCTGCACGACCTTGCCGTCCAGTTCGGTGGTGATCCGCAGCTCGGCCGGATCCAGCTCGGTCTCGATCCACGGACCGAGCGGGCAGAACGTGTCGTAGCTCTTGGCCCGGGTGAACTGGACGTCGGCCTTCTGCTGGTCGCGGGCAGTGACATCGTTGGCCACCGTGTAACCCAGGATCACCGAGGCGGCGTCATCGGCCCGCACGTCCCGGCACGGCTTGCCGATCACCACGGCCAGCTCACCCTCGTAGTCGACCCGGCTGGAGGTGGCGGGCAGCTTGATCGCCGCGTTCGGCCCGATCACGCTGGTCGACGGCTTCATGAACAGGATCGGGCTGGTCGGCACCGGGTTGCCCAGTTCTGCGGCATGGTCGCGGAAGTTCCGGCCCAGGCAGAGCACCTTGGACGGCAGGATCGGCGCCAGCAGGCGGACGTCGGCCAGCGGCCACGATTTCCCGCTGAACTGCGGCGGCCCGAACGGGTGGTCGGCGATCTCCCTGGCCCGCTGCTCGCTGCCGTCCGGGCCGTCGATGGCCGCGAAGGCCACACCGTCGGGATGGGCAATTCGGGCCAGTCGCATGGGGAGTGCCTTTCGGGGTCAGGTCGGCCGGACGGGCGCACCCGTCGGCGACGGCAGCACGTACACCAGCGCGTCCACCAGCGCCTGCCAGGACGCCTCGACGACGTTCGTGTGCACGCCGACGGTGGTCCACTCCTGCGACCCGGGCGTCCCCTGCACCGCGCTGGACACCAGCACCCGGGTGATCGAATCGGTGCCGGCATGCCCGGCCAGGATGCGGACCTTGTAGTCGACCAGCTCGACCTCGTTCAGTTCCGGGTACTGCTCGGCCACCGCGCTGCGCAGCGCGGAATCCAGGGCGTTGACCGGGCCGTTGCCCTCGGCGGTGGCGATGATCCGCCGGTCGCCGACGTGCACCTTGACCGTCGCCTCGCTGTTCACCGCACCGCCGGTGTTCTCCACGATCACCCGGTACGACTCCAGGGTGAACGGCCGGGGCGGTTCGGCCGTCCCGGCCGCCGCCGCGTCAGCCGCCGTGAGCACGTCCCGGATGAGCAGCTCGAAGGACGCGTCGGCCGCCTCGTACGACCAGCCCGCGGCTTCCCGGTCCTTGACCGCGTCCACGATCCGGCCGACCGCCTGGGGCCGGCCGGTCAGGTCGACTCCCAGCTCCTTGGCCTTGAGCTCCACCGAGGCCCGGCCGGCCATCTCGGTGATCAGGATGTGCATGTCGTTGCCGACAATCGTCGGATCCAGGTGGTTGTACAGGTCCGGGTCGACCTTGATCGCCGACGCGTGCAGGCCGGCCTTGTGCGAGAAGGCGGACGAGCCCACGTACGCCTGGTGGGTGTTCGGCGCGATGTTGGCCAGCTCGGCCAGCGCATGCGAGACACGCATCATCTCGATCAGTGCCCCGTCCGGCAGCACCGGCAGGTTCATCTTGGTGGTCAGGTTGCCCACCACCGCGAACAGGTCGGCGTTGCCGGCCCGCTCGCCGTACCCGTTGGCGGTGCACTGCACGTGAGTGGCGCCGGCCTGCACCGCGGCCACCGTGTTCGCGACGGCGCAGCCGGTGTCGTCCTGGCAGTGGATGCCCACCCGGAACCCGCC
>DATDBV010000793.1:0-13755 GCA_036524715.1 Nakamurella sp.
CGCCGGGGTTCGCCGCGGCCCTGTCCTACTACGACGGGCTACGCTCCGAGCGGCTGCCCGCCGCGCTGATCCAGGGGCAGCGGGACTTCTTCGGCGCGCACACCTACCAGCGCGTCGACCGGCCCGGCACCTTCCACACCCTGTGGTCCGGCGACCGCACCGAGACCCGGACCGCCTGACCCGGGCCCGGGCGCGAGCGCCGGCCACGAGCGCGGGGCACGAGCGCGGGTTCACGAGCGCCGGTTCGCTGATCAAACCCGCGCTCGACGGGCCTGAAAGCCCAGGAAACCCGGGATTGATCAGCGGAGCGACCCGATCCGGGTTGTCAGTCGAACTTGCCGGCGGCGAAGTCCTCCTCGAGCTGTTCCAACGAGCGGCCGCTGGTGTTGGGCAGGTACTTCCAGACGAACCCGATGACGACCAGGCCCACGACGAAAAACATCCCGAAGATCCCCTGCAGGCCGGCCGACGCGACGATCACCGGGAAGGCGAACGTCAGGGCCGCGTTGACCAGCCACATGACGGTGATGCTCAGCCCCATCGCGAACCCGCGCAGCCGCAGCGGGAACATCTCCGACAGGCACACCCAGACCGGCACGTTCAACGCCAGCTGCATGAAGAAGACGAAGGTCACACACAGCACGAGGATGACCACGGCGCGGGCGGTGCCCTCGGGCATCATCAGGGCCGCCGCCAGGATGAGCCCGTGGCAGGCGGTGGTGGCGATGAAGCCGCGCAGGATCAGGTCGCGGCGGCGCATCCGGTCGACGACGAGGAACAGGCAGATGGCGGAGCCGACGACAGCCAGCACACCGTTGGCGATATTGGCGATGATCGCGGCGCTGGCCGAGAAGCCGGCTTCCTTCAGCAGCTCCGTGCCGTAGTACATGATCGAGTTGATGCCGGTGAGCTGCTGCGCGGCGGCCAGACCGCAGCCGATGAGAACCAGCCGCCGGATCCAGAAGACCTTCATGTCCTTCCACCCGCCGAGGTGCGCCTCCTTCTCCTCGTCGGCCAGGTGCTCGACCTCCGCCATCTCGGCCCGGGCCCGGTCCTGCGTGCGGACCTGGGTCAGCACCGCGAGCGCCTCGTCGTGCCGGCCCTGCGAGATCAACCACCGTGGCGACTCGGGCATCCGCAGCATTCCGAAGAACAAGGCGACGGCGGGCACCGCGGCGACCGCGAGCATGATCCGCCACACGCCGTCGTGCTCGCCCCAGATGTTGAAGATGAGGGCGTTGATGACGAACGCGAGCATCTGGCCGACGACGATGGCCAGCTCGTTGCGTCCGGACAGGGCACCGCGGCGCTCCATCGGCGCGAGTTCGGCCAGGTACACCGGCACGGTGACGGAGGCGGCGCCGACGGCGAACCCGAGGATGATCCGGGAGGGCAGCATGAACTCGATGCTCGGCGCGAAGACGCCACCCAGGGTGCCAACGAAGAACAGCACGGCGACGATGGTGAGCGTCTTCTTGCGACCCAGCCGGTCGTTCATCCGGCCGCCGATCAGCGCGCCGAGCGCCGCGCCGACCAGCAGGGTCGCGGTGACCAGGCCCTCGGTGACGGTGGTCAGGCCCAGATCGGCCTTCATCGGCTCCAGGGCGCCATTGATGACGCCGGTGTCATAGCCGAAGAGCAGCCCACCCATGGTGGCGACGACTGCGATCAGGTCGAGACGCCGCTGGTGCGGGCCCGGTCGAAGGGGTGGCAGCGCGACGGTGCCGCCGCCGGCCGGTGAGAATCCGTGCGACATTGCGGAATTCCTCCAGGTGCCGTGTTTTCCAGGAGCCGACTGTGCTTCGGGGAGTCTGACTCGAACCAACTTTGTCCGGACAACCTATCATTTGCGGAGCGAATGGCAACTTCTGAACCGGTTCAGAAGCGGCCACCCGTGCCCCGTCATCCCCCGGCGCCCCGGTCGGCCGGGCCGTCGGATGCCCGGAGGATAGGGTGATCGGAATGAGCACGACCGTCCTGACCGCGGTGGCCTGGCCGTACGCCAACGGGCCCCGGCACATCGGCCACGTTTCCGGCTTCGGGGTTCCCGCCGACGTCTTCTCCCGGTACCAGCGGATGGCCGGCAACGACGTGTTGATGGTCTCCGGCACCGACGAGCACGGCACCCCCATCCTGGTCCAGGCCGATCAGGAGGGCGTCAGCGCCCGGGAGCTGGCCGACCGGTACAACCGGGTCATCGTGCAGGACCTGCACGGTCTGGGCCTGAGCTACGACCTGTTCACCCGGACGTCCACCCGCAACCACTACGCGGTGGTGCAGGAGCTGTTCCGCACCGTGCACCGCAACGGCTACTTCGTCCCGCGGACCACGATGTCGGCTATCTCCCCGTCGACCGGACGCACCCTGCCGGACCGGTACATCGAGGGCACCTGTCCCATCTGCGGCTACGACGGTGCCCGCGGTGACCAGTGCGACAACTGCGGCAACCAGCTCGATCCCATCGACCTGATCAATCCGCGATCCCGGATCAACGGCGAGACACCGATCTTCACCGAATCCGAGCATTACTTCCTGGACCTGCCCGCGCTGGCCGACGCCCTGGGCGCCTGGCTGCGCACCCGCACCGACTGGCGCCCCAATGTGCTGCGGTTCTCGCTGAACCTGCTCGACGACCTGCGGCCCCGGGCGATGACCCGCGACATCGACTGGGGCATCCCGGTCCCGCTGGACGGCTGGCGCGACCGGCCGGACAAGAAGCTGTACGTCTGGTTCGACGCCGTCATCGGCTACCTGTCCGCGTCGATCGAGTGGGCGCGCCGGTTCGGCGATGGCGGCAGGCCCGACGCCGAGGCCTGGCAACGGTGGTGGCACGGCGGTGATGAGGCGCCTGCTCGTGCTTATTACTTCATGGGCAAGGACAACATCACCTTCCACTCCCAGATCTGGCCGGCCGAGTTGCTGGCCTACGACGGCCGCGGCGCGCACGGCGGCAGCGCGGGAACATTCGGGGCGCTGAACCTGCCCACCGAGGTGGTCTCCAGCGAGTTCCTGACGATGAGCGGGTCGAAGTTCTCCACCTCCCGCCGCACGGTGATCTACGTCGGCGACTTCCTGCGCGAGTTCGGACCGGATTCGCTGCGGTACTTCATCGCGGTGGCCGGTCCGGAGAACCAGGACGCCGACTTCACCTGGGAAGAGTTCGTGCGGCGCAACAACTTCGAGCTAGCAAACGAATGGGGCAACCTGGTCAACCGGTCGGTGTCGATGGCGCACAAGAACTTCGGCGCCATTCCGGCGTCGACGTTGCCCACCGACGCCGACGTCGAGTTGCTGAAGGCCGCCGAAGCTTCGTTCGCCACGGTGGGAGACCTGTTGGCCCGCAGCCGGTTCAAGCAGGCAGCGACCGAGGCGATGCGGGTAGTCGGGCTGGCCAACAAGTACATCTCCGAGTCCGAACCGTGGAAGCTGGGGGACGACCCCGAGCGTCAGGGCACGGTGTTGCACACCGCGCTGCAAGTCGTCGACGACGCGAAAACCCTGCTGACGCCCTTCCTTCCACACTCGTCCCAGCAGGTGTTCGAAGCCCTGGGCGGGCAAGGAGTCTGGGCCGCGCAGCCGGAGATCCGCACCGTCACCGACTTCGACGACGACGTCGAGGGCGTCGGAGTGCCGGACGTGGTCGACTATCCCGTGCTCACCGGTGATTACGCGAGCGAGCAGGCCACCTGGAGGCGTCGGGACATCGAGGTCGGCCGCCCGCTGAGCAAGCCGACGCCGCTGTTCGCCAAGCTCGACACCAAGCTGGGGGAGACCGGACCCGACTGGGCCCCGATCGCATGAACGCCCCCCGCCCATCCGCACTTGATCATGAAGAACATGCCCTCATTCGGTCCGAATGAGGGCATGTTCTTCATGATCAACACGAGGTGGGGGGCGCCGGGGGGCCCGGCGTGACCGGGCAGCAGCACCCGGCGGTCGCCGCGAAGCCGCCGGCCCCACCGCCCCAGCCGCTGCCGGCCCCCGTCACCGACTCGCACACCCATCTGGACGCCTGCGGGTACCGCGACCGCCAGGATGTCGCGGGGGCGATGGCCCGGGCGGCCGCGGTCGGGGTCACCCGGGTGGTCACCGTGGCCGACGACCTGGAATCGGCCCGCTGGGTCACCCGGGCCGCGCACTGGCATCCCGACCTGTATGCCGCGGTCGCGCTGCACCCGACCCGGGCCGACACCCTGGACGAGCACGCCCGCCGGGAGATCGAGACGCTGGCCGCCGACCCCCGGGTGGTGGCGATCGGCGAGACCGGCCTGGACCACTACTGGGACGCCGCCCCGCACGACATGCAGGCGGAGGCGTTCGCCTGGCACATCGACCTGGCCAAGCGGCTCGGCAAGCCGGTGATGATCCACGACCGCGACGCGCATGACGACGTGCTGGCCGTTCTGCAGCGCGAGGGCGCCCCGGAGCGGGTGATCTTTCACTGCTTCTCCGGCGACGCGGCGATGGCCCGCCGGTGCGCCGACGCGGGCTGGTACCTGTCCTTCGCCGGTCCGGTCAGCTTCCGCAACGCCCGTGACCTGGCCGACGCGGCCCGCAGCGTGCCGGACGACCGGCTGCTGGTCGAGACCGACGCACCCTTCCTCACCCCCCACCCGCATCGGGGCAAGCGGAACGAGCCCTACGCCCTGCCGTACACCGTGCGCGCGCTGGCCGAGCTGCGCGACCAGGACCTGACGGAGCTGTGCCACCGGCTCAGCCGCAACGCGCAAGCCGTGTACGGGATCGCCGCCTCACTTTGAGAGCGTCGGTGACGTGGGCAACGCCGACCAGTTGCCCCACCGTGCCCATACCGTTACCCTTCCGTGATACAGCCGGGACGGGGAAGCTCGGTTGCGTCAGGGGCAGGACCTGTCGGCGGCATTGATCGGCCTGGGGACAACGGCCGATCGGCCGGGGGCAGGCCCTGTTTTTTTGTGCGCGCTGCACGGCGGGCACCGCCGACGCGGCCGACCCCGACCCGCTCCCGACGACCCTGGACGTGACGTGACCTCAGCTCCCGAGACCGGCACCGACCCCGGTGAGCCGTCGACGGGCAGCGGGTCGACCCCGGACGGGGTCCCGGCGGGCGGCCGGCGCTGGGGAAGGGTCGCGGCCGTCGCGGGTGCGGTGGTCGTGGTCGTGCTGGCGGCCGCGGTCGGCCTGGCGATCCTGCTGGACAAGTCGGTGACGATCGTCGCCGACGGGACCACTGCGGAAGTCGACACTATGGCCGGCACCGTCGGTGACGCGTTGGCGGACGCGGAGATCGCCGTCGGCGAGCACGACACCGTCGCGCCCGGGCTCGACGCGCCGGTGGACGACGGCCTGCAGATCGTGATCCAGCGCGGCCGGCTGCTCTCGCTGACCATCGACGGGCAGACCCGGCAGGTCTGGACCACCGCCGACACCGTCGAACAGGCGCTGCAGCAACTCGGCCGGGACCCGGCGCACTACCGCCTGTCCGCAGACCGCGACCGGCCGATCCCGCTGACCGGGCTGAGCGTGTCCGCCGACACCCTGCGCACCACGACCGTCACGGTCGACGGGTCGTCACGGCAGGTCAGCAGCACCGCCACGACCGTCGGTGACCTGCTCGCCGAGGCCGGCATCGCGCCGAACCCGAACCAGCGGGTCAACCCATCCGTCACGGACCCGGTGGTCGACGGCGGCACCGTCACCATCACCACCCTGCCCACCGTCACCCTCACCGTGGGGGCCGATGCGGCCACCGCCGTCGTCACCGACCGGGCCACCGTGGGTGACGTGCTGGCGGCCGCCGGGGTCGGCCTCGGTGCCGACGACACCGTCACCCCCGCCGCGGGGACGGCGGTCGTCGACGGGCTGCAGGTGACCGTCATCCGGTACGCCTACCTCAGCGAGACGGTCACCGCGAGCATCGACCAGCCGGCCGACCAGCGGATCGAGGACGATTCCCTCGCCGCCGGAGTGACCACGGTGAGCCGGCTCGGGCGCCCCGGGATCGCCGAGGTGACCTATCGCGTCACGGTGACCAACGGGGTCAACGGCGCGCGGGAGGAGACGGCGCGCACGGTCGTCATCGAACCCCAGGCCAAGATCATTACGGTCGGCACCAAGCAGGCCCCGGCGCCTGAACCGGCCGCCGCCGCGCCCACCGCGCGCGCGCCGGCCCATCCGGAACCCACGCCGACCATGCCGACCGCGGCGGCTGCCGCGCCGACGCCGACCGGTGGCTGGAGCGTCGACTGGGACGCCATTGCCCGGTGCGAGTCGGGCAACAACTGGTCGATCAACACGGGCAACGGCTACTACGGCGGACTCCAGTTCGACATCGGGACCTGGCTGAGCAACGGCGGCGGCGAGTACGCGCCCCGCGCCGACCTGGCCACCAAGGACCAACAGATCGCGATCGCCGAGCGGGTCCATGCCGCCCGCGGGCTTTCGCCGTGGGCGTGCGGCGACGCGGCGGGCTGATCCGCCGCGACCACCCCCGATTCCGGGAAGCGGAAACAGCTGCCGAATTGCGGCGACCTTCCGGTAATTCGCCGGCGGACCGCCCGGCTTTACTTTCACCCGTCGGGAACGGGTGTACGAATCCGGCACGGCGAACAGTCACCCGAACCCACCGCCGCTCTCGACACTTGATCGATTCACTTTGTCCGGGTAAAGAGCAAGGTAAAAGCAATGCAAAATCGGTTCGTCGAGATGTGACCGCGGTCACGTTTCTATTCAGGGAAAGGTGTTGGCTACGCCACAGTTCGCGCACAGGGGTATCGGAACCGTGACCGTTCGTTTATCGTTTCGTGATAGCAGCTGGGATGGGAACGAACCCGAACCGGGCGCCACGGATGACTTCAGATCGATGCGAATGCGATTCACGCAGATCCGCGTAGACCGAATCTCCGGAATGCTATCACGCCGCTTTTAGTGATCATTCGCCCCGGAACGGCCCTGCCCTGAGACTTCGAACAGACGGACTACATACTATGAGTGCCACTGATAACTCGACCGACGTCTTCGAGCCGATCGACGACGTTTACGAGACCGAGACCGCCCCGGTCAAGACCGGGCGCAGCCTGCGCAAGCCCGTGCTGGTCGGCGCCGCCGCGCTGGTCGTGGCCCTGGTGGCCGGCGGCGGCGTGGCCCTGGCCGCCCACAAGGACGTCGCGGTGACCGTCGACGGACAGGTTCAGCAGGTTGGCACCTTCTCCGGTTCGGTGGAGGGCGCCCTCGACGCCGCCGGCGTCACCATCGGCGAGCACGACACCGTGGCCCCGGCCCTGGACACCGCGATCTCCGACGGTTCGCAGATCGTCGTCGAGCACGGTCGCCTGCTGACCCTGACGATCGACGGCCAGACCCGCGAGATCTGGACCACCGCGAGCACCGTCGAGGAGGCACTGGCCGAACTGGGTCAGGATCCGTCCGCCTACCAGCTGTCCGCCGACCGGTCCCGCGAGATCCCGCTGGACGGGCTGGCCGTCTCTGCCGACACCCTCTACAGCGCCACCATTTCCGATGGTGCCGCGGCCGCGACGCCGCTCACCTCGGCCGCCAAGACGGTCGGCGACCTGCTGGCCGAGCAGGGCATCGTGCTGGGCGCGCTGGACACCGTCAGCCCCGACGCGACCACCCCGCTGAGCAACGGCCTGGTCGTCGCGGTGACCCGGGTCGCCAAGACCACCGTCACCGAGGACGTCGAGGTCGCGCAGCCCGCCGACCAGACTGTCGAGGACAGCTCGGTGGAGGAGGGCGTCAGCACCGTCACCCAGCAGGGTTCGGCCGGCAAGGACTCGGTCACCTTCGAGGTGACCACCACCAACGGCGCCGAGTCCGCCAAGACCGAGGTGTCCCGGACCGCCGTGACCCCGGCCCAGGCCACGATCATCACGGTCGGCACCCAGCAGACCTACACCGCCCCGGCCGCCAGCTCGTCATCGCGCAGCAGCTCCGGCTCCAGCTCCAGCTCCAGCAGCTCCAGCTCCGCCCCGGCGTCCTCCGGTTCCAGCGGCATCAACTGGGACGGCATCGCCCAGTGCGAGTCGACCGGCAACTGGTCGATCAACACCGGCAACGGCTACTACGGCGGCCTGCAGTTCGACAACTCGACCTGGGCCAGCGGTGGCGGCACGGCCTATGCCCCGCGCGCCGACCTGGCCTCCAAGGAGCAGCAGATCGCCGTCGCCGAGAACGTCGCGGCCAGCCGCGGCTCCTCGCCGTGGGCCTGCGCCCACGCCGGCTGACCGCTGCCCTTCGCGGCGAAGTAAAGAAATCGAAAATGCCCCCACCCGTCGGGTGGGGGCTTTTTCGTGCATATCGAAGACATTGTGAGATATGCCATGCTTGATCTACCACGCATGGCTCTTGTGGACCGCGCACCGCACCGTTACAGTTTTGTGATAGAAGCCGGGATGGACGCCGAACCCCCCGGGGACGTCGCAGGACAAGGCGGCACCGCGCTCGACCACCACGGGAACCGGTGGTGGCGAGGGTGCGATCAGGATTCGCCTGTTCGATGTGTTGAGGATTTCTTTGGGATCACATCGCTGCGGTTGCCCCTTTGCCCTGCCCGGGACATGCGCACACATCGGAAGACCTGTGACCTTACAAATAGACAACGTTGACGTCCAGCCGGATACGAATGACCGGCGGGCCCGCCCGGGTCTGCGCCGCAAGCTGCTCCTGGTGGGCGTGGCCGCCGCGTTCGGCGTGGTGGCAGTCGGCGGAGCGAGCGCCGCCGCCATGTCCAAGCACGTCGTCATCACGGTGGACGGGCAGGATCGGCAGGTGACCACGCTGGCCGGCTCGGTGTCCGGCGCGCTGTCGTCCGCCGGGTTGACCGCCGGTGAGCACGACGTGCTGGCGCCCGCCGCCGACACCGCGATCGCCGACGGGTCGCAGATCGCGCTCGAGCGGGCCCGCCAGCTGACCCTGACGGTCAACGGGACCACCCAGCAGATCTGGACCACCGCGGACTCCGTCGAGGAGGCCCTGCTCCAGCTCGGCCAGGACCCGGCCGCCTACCAGCTGTCCGCGGACCGGTCCCGGGAGATCCCGCTCGAGGGCATGGACCTGACCGCCTCCACCCTGCACACCGTCAGTCTGGCCGTCGGCGGGGCGCCGGCCGCCACGCTGCAGTCCGGTGGGGTCACCGTCGCCGATGTGCTGGCCGCCCAGGGCATCACCCTGTCCGCCACCGACACCGTCGACCCGGCCGGCACCACCCCGGTCACCGACGGCACCGCCATCACCGTGACCCGGGTCGCCGTCACGACGACCACCGACACCGTCGTTGTCGCGCCGGTCGACCAGACGACCGAAGACCCCAACCTGGACAGGGGCACCACCCAGGTCGTGGCCGCCGGCACCCCCGGCCAGCAGCAGGTCGTCACCCAGGTGACCGCCACGAACGGCGTCGAGACCGGCCGTCAGGAGTTGTCCCGCACCACCCTGGTCGAGGCCACCGCCAACCAGGTCCATGTCGGCAGCAAGTCGACGCTGGACTGGCAGGGCAGCCGGGTGTTCTTCCACGACACCGAGTTCGGAGTGAACTGGGACGGGCTGGCCTACTGCGAGTCCACCAACAACCCGAAGGCCGTCTACAACCCGGCCGGCTACCTGTCGACCTACGGCCTTTTCCAGTTCGACCTGCCCACCTGGGCCTCCGTCGGGGGCTCCGGCAACCCGGGCGATGCGTCGCCCGAGGAGCAGCTGGTGCGGGCGAAGCTGCTGTACCAGTCCCGAGGTCTGGAGCCGTGGCTGTGTGGCTACGCCGCCAGCGGCCCGCCCGCCGGCTGATCCCACCCACGCAACCGCGTCCGAAGGGCCCGACCGCACCGCGGTCGGGCCCTTCGGCGTTTCCGCCGGATGACGGCCGGGTGTCGCCCCGGTTGCCAGAGCCGTGCCCGGCACCGGACAGGTCACGGGACGTGTGAGGATGATCGACATGAGCGCAGGGTGGGTGGGCCTGAGGTCAGAGCCTGCGAGGCGACCCGGAAAGGCGGCGGTGCGGTGACCGAACATCAGCCGGTGACGCTGCTCGGCCCGGTCGAGGTTCGGCGGCTCGCCGAAGTGCTCGAGCTGTACCCGACAAAGACGCTCGGGCAGAACTTCGTGCACGACGGCAACACGGTACGCCGGATCGTGGCCGCCGCCGACCTGCGCTCGACCGACCACGTGCTTGAGGTCGGGCCCGGCCTCGGCTCGCTCACCCTCGGTCTGCTCGACGCCGCCGCCGCCGTCACCGCGGTGGAGATCGACCCCCGGCTGGCCGCTCTGCTGCCCACCACCGTGCGCGCACACGCCCCCAGCCGCTACCCCGCGCTGAACGTCGTCACCGCCGATGCGTTGACGACCACCGCGGATCGGCTCGTGCTGACCGACCCGGACCGGATCGCCCCCGCGGACCCGACCGCGTTGGTGGCCAACTTGCCGTACAACGTGGCGGTGCCGGTGATCCTGCACCTGCTTGCCGAGGTGCCGACGTTGCGCCGCGCGCTGGTGATGGTGCAGGCAGAGGTGGCCGACCGGTTGGCCGCCGGCCCCGGATCCAAGACCTACGGCGTGCCGAGCGCCAAGCTCGCCTGGTACGGCCGGGCGAGCCGGGCCGGATCGATCAGCCGGACCGTCTTCTGGCCGGTCCCCGGGGTCGACTCGGCGCTGGTCGCGTTCGACCGGGCCCCCGTCGCGCGGTCGGGCGACCGATCCGCGGTGTTCGCCGTGATTGACGCCGCGTTCGCGCAGCGTCGCAAGACACTGCGGGCCGCGCTGGCCGACTGGGCCGGAAGCCCTGCTTTCGCTGAGCAGATCCTGACCCGGGCCGGCGTCGACCCGACCGACCGGGGCGAGGTGCTGGGCGTCGCCGAGTTCGCCCGGATCGCCGCGGCCCGGGCGACGATCGACGCGACGGCTCACGAGTGACGAAGTGATGGGGGGCCCGGCCGCAACCCCGTCCGCGGGGCCGTCCGTGCGGGTCCGCGCCCCGGCCAAGATCAACCTGTACCTCGCGGTCGGTGACCTGCGGGACGACGGCTACCACGACCTGGTGACGGTCTTCCACGCCGTCGACCTGGCCGACGAACTCACGGTTCGTCCAGCGCGCCGGACCGCGGTGCGGACGAGTCCACCCGATGGGGTACCACCGGGCGCGAAGAACCTGGCCGGCGTCGCGGCCCGGCTGCTGGCCACTCGGGCCAAGGCCGGCGGCCCGGTCGCCATCGACATCGACAAGCAGATCCCGGTGGCCGGCGGCATGGCCGGCGGAAGCGCCGACGCCGCCGCCGCGTTGGTCGGCTGCGCCGCGCTGTGGGACCTCGACTTGGGCCGGCGGGAGCTGACGGACATCGCCCGGGACATCGGCGCCGACGTGCCGTTCGCGCTGGCCGGCGGCACCGCGCTGGGCACCGGGCGGGGGGATCTGCTGTCCCCGGTGATGACCCGCGCGCGGCTGCACTGGGTGCTGGCGATTTCCGAACACGGGCTGTCGACACCGGCGGTGTTCGCCGAACTGGACCGGCTGCGGGCGCAGGGCAACCCGCCCCGGGTCAAGCCGGTCGACACCATGCTGGCCGCACTGACCAGCAGCGAGCCGGCGAAGATCGCCGCAGCGCTGGGCAACGACCTGCAGGCCGCGGCGATCTCGCTGGCCCCCGAACTGCGCCGCACCCTGCGCGCCGGTGAGCAGGCGGGTGCGCTCGGCGGGCTGGTCTCCGGATCCGGACCGACAGTGGCCCTGCTCTGCTCGGATGCCGAATCGGCCGGCTCGGTAGCGGCCGAACTGGCCGGGTCCGGCACCTGCCGGTCCGTCCGCGTCGCCGCCGGCCCGGCCCCTGGGGCGCGCGTGCTGCCGACCGCCGGGCGCGGCTGATGGCGAACGTGATCAGCGCCGAGAACGTGCGCCTCGTGCGGGGCGTCCGGGCGCTATTCGACGGGGTTTCATTGGGGGTTCAGGAGGGTGAGCGGATCGGCGTGCTCGGCCTGAACGGATCGGGCAAGACCAGTCTGCTGCGCCTGCTGGCCGGGCTGGACACACCGGACAGCGGCCGCATCGCCTCGCCGCGCGGCAGCACGGTCGGCATGGTGTCCCAGACGGTCGACCTGCCGGCGGGTGCCACCGTGCGCTCGACCGTGCTCGCCGCCTTCGGCGACGCCGAGCATGCCTGGGCCTCCGACAGCGCGGTCCGGGCCGTGCTGGACGGGCTCGGCCTGCACGGGCTCGGCCTGGATTCGCTGGTCGACGAGCTGTCCGGTGGCGAGCAGCGGCGGGTGGTGCTCGCCGCGGCGCTGGTCGCCGACGCCGACCTGCTGCTGCTCGACGAGCCGACCAACCACCTGGACATCGACGCGATCGCCTGGCTGGTCGAGCACTTGCGGCGGCGGCGCGGGGCCGTGGTCGCGGTCACCCACGACCGCTGGTTCCTGGACGCGTTCGCCACCCGCACCTGGGAGGTCGTCGACGGCGACGTGCTGTCCCGGGAGGGCGGTTACTCCGATTGGGTGTTCGCGCGGGCCGAGCGGCTCCGACTGGATCGGGCCGCCGAGGAACGTCGCCGGAACCTGGCCCGCAAGGAACTGGCCTGGTTGCGTCGCGGCCCGCCCGCCCGCACGTCCAAGCCGCGGTACCGGATCGAGGCCGCCGAGGCGCTCATCGCCGACGAGCCCGAGCCGCGAAACACCGTGCAGCTGCACTCCTTCGCCCGCCGCCGGCTGGGCCGGGACGTGCTGGAGTTCAAGTCCGTCTCGGCCTCGGTCTCGTCCCCGACCGGCGAACGGTTGTTGCTGGACCGGGTCGACTGGATCGTCGGTCCCGGTGACCGGATCGGCGTCGTGGGCGCGAACGGGTCGGGCAAGACGACTCTGCTGCGGCTGCTGACCGGTACCCGGACGCCGGACGCCGGTGAGGTGCGGACCGGGTCGACGGTGCGGCTGGGGTACCTGTCGCAGGAGGTCGCCGAGTTGCCCGGGCAGCTGCGGCTGATCGAGGCGGTGAGCGAGGTGGCCGGCTCGGTCGACCTGGGCGGCAAGACGCTGACCGCGGGTCAACTCGCCGAGCGGTTCGGCTTCACCAGCGCCCAACAGTGGACGCCGGTCGGCGACCTGTCCGGCGGGGAGCGGCGGCGGCTGCAGCTGCTGCGGATCCTGATGGCCGAGCCGAACGTCCTGGTGTTGGACGAGCCCACCAACGACCTGGACGTGGACACCCTGTCCGCGCTGGAGGATCTGCTGGACTCCTGGCCGGGCACCCTGCTGGTGGTCAGCCACGATCGGTACCTGGTCGAACGGGTCGCCGACTCGGTGTTGGCCTTGTTCGGCGACGGCGGGCTGACGCACCTGCCGGGTGGCATCGCGCAGTACCTGGAGCGCAAGGCAGCGCTGCCGGCGGCCGCCGCGGCCCCGGCGGCGACCCCCGCCGGACCCGGTTGCGGCGCCGACCCGGCGCGCCGGCGGGAGCTGCGCAAGGACCTGCAACGGCTGGAGCGTCAGCTGGATGCACTGCACCGCAAGGAGTCTGCGTTGCATACCCGGATGGCCGACGCCGCGGCCGACTTCACAGCCGCGACCGACCTGGCCCGTGAACTCGACCAGGTTCGTTCGGACATCGGTGACGTCGAGGTCGAGTGGATGGCGGCCGCCGAGGAACTCGAGGAGGCCTGAGCTCGGGTGAGCTGCAACCTTTGATTCGCGGCAACGGCCTGCCTTGGCCGCGCCTTGCCCGCCTGGGCCCGCCTGCTCCCCGAGTTGAGTTGAGCCATCTGCAGGTTCCCGGGCCGGTTGAAC
>DATDBV010000794.1:0-8896 GCA_036524715.1 Nakamurella sp.
GATGCTGGACGCCTGGCTCGGCGGGCGGGACACGGTGACGGTGGTCGGCGACGCCAACCAGACCATCTACTCCTTCGCCGGGGCCACCCCCCGCTTCCTGCTCGGCTTCGAGAAGCGTTATCCCAACGCCGAAGTCGTCAAACTGGAACGAGATTACCGGTCCACCCCACAGGTGGTCGGGCTGGCCAACCGGATCATCGCCGGCGCCTCCGGCGTGACCACCAGGTACCGGCTGAAGCTGACCGCCGTGCTCCCCGACGGCCCGGCCGCGACGTTCGACGAGCATCCCGACGAGCCCACCGAGGCCCAGGCCGTCGCCACCACCTGCGCGGCGCTGATCGAGGGCGGCACGCCGGCCGCCGAGATCGCGGTGCTCTACCGGATGAACGCCCAGTCCGAGACTTACGAGGACGCGCTGTCCGCGGCCGGCGTGCCGTACGTGGTGCGCGGCGGCGAACGATTCTTCGCGCGGCCCGAGGTGCGGCAGGCGATCGGCGTCCTGCGTAGTTCGGTCGACGCCGCCGGCGGATCGGTCGACGCCGCCGGCGAATCGCTCGAGGGCGGTGACGAATCGGTCGACGGCGGTGAGGGGACCGGGCTCGTGCCTCGGGTCCGGGAACTGCTCGCCCAGGTCGGCCTGACCGACGAACCCCCGGCCCCGGGCGCCCTGCGCGACCGTTGGGACTCGCTGCTCGCCCTGGTCGGCCTGGCCGAGGAATTCGCCGCCGCCGACCCCGCGGCCACCGTGCCGGCCCTGGTCCGTGAACTCGACCAGCGGGCCGAGGCGCAACATGCACCCTCGGCGCTCGGCGTCACCCTCGCCTCGCTGCACGCCGCGAAGGGCCTGGAATGGGATGCCGTCTTTCTGGTCGGCCTCACCGACGGCACCCTGCCCATCCAGCACGCCGAGACGCCCGAGGAGATCGAGGAGGAGCGCCGCCTGTTCTACGTCGGCGTCACCCGGGCGCGCTCCCGGCTGGCGCTGTCGTGGGCGTTGTCGCGCACCGAGGGGGGTCGGCGCACCCGCCGCCGCAGCCGCTTCCTCACCGGGCTGGCCCCGGACAGCGCCCGGCCGGACCGGACCGGTCGGGCGTCCGGCCGGTGCCGGGTGTGCGGGTCGGTGCTGTCCACCGCGGTCCAGATCAAGTCGGGTCGGTGCGCGAAGTGCCCGTCGAACGCGGATCCGGAGCTTGTCGATGCGCTGCGGGCCTGGCGCAAGGACCGTTCCTCCCAGGCGTCGGTGCCGGCCTTCGTGGTGTTCTCCGACGCGACGCTGCTGGCCATCGCCGAGCGCAAACCGGCCGATCAGGCCGCGCTGCTGTCGATACCGGGTATCGGCCGGTCGAAGCTGGACGCCTATGGGTCGGACGTGCTGGCCATCGTCGGCCGGGCCGGCGTGAGTGAACGCTGAGAATTTTCTGCGTAATTCGGTTGCGCCGCCCCGGCGCCCGGACCTACTGTCGTTGCGGTTGGTGCACCACACGGTGCGGCACCGGAGTGAACGGTTCGAGACATACTCTCCGCCATGGGCGGGGTCGCTGACGCAAGGGAGGTGCCGAATGTTCAATACGCGGATGACCAGCGGTCGGTTCGGCTCCTGCGTCGCGCACCTGCGGCGGATCGAGTGGCCGGCCATCGTCGCGCGACTGCGCCACGATCAGGCTGATGTTCTCGGCGCCGGCGAGTTCCAGCGCTACGGGATGCCCACAGCCTGACCGGCTGCACGCTCGCCCCCTGACGCTGGTTTGCCCATTGCTTGGGGCGAATGCCCCATTTGGCCTGTATCTGACAGGCAATCAACTGACTCCGAGCCGTAGGCCGGCCCATCCGGACCGGACGGCCACCATCAACACCCTCACGGAGGCCCACCGTGATGCATCTGCTCGAACTGATCGACACCACCAGTCCGACCGACGACCTGCCCTGCCTGGCCGGGGACCCCGACCTGTTCTTCGCCGAACGGCCGGACGACCTGGAACAGGCGAAGGCGCTGTGCGTCGACTGCCCGATCCGGCCGCAGTGCCTGGCCGCGGCGCTCGACCGCCGCGAGCCCTGGGGTGTGTGGGGCGGCGAGATCTTCGACCACGGCGTCGTGATCGCCCGCAAGCGGCCGCGGGGCCGGCCCCGGAAGGTCGCGGCATGACGGCCGACGTCCGACCGGGCCGGGTTCCGCGAACCGATCACCACCGCTCGGTCGTACCGGTTGTCGCTCAACGAGTGTCACCACGTTCCAACCTGTCCAAGACATCTGCATTCCGCCGATCGGCGGACCACTCACGGAGGCATGACATGAGTTCTCTCATCGAAGATCTCGCTCGGGATCGGATACGCCAGATCCAGCGCGACGTCGAGATCAACCGGCAGATCCGCCGGGCCAAGGCGGCCCGCAAGGGTCGCTGAAATCAGACGGCGCGTCAGGAACCCGCGCCCTGACGCGCCGTCCACTCGTCCACCGGCACGTACACCGCGATGTTGTCCATCCGCCGCTGGACCGCCGCAACCTCCCGGATCGCCTGGGAGGATGCTCCGGTCGATCGGGGGACACTCGCGCCGTCGCCAGCACCACTGTCGGTGAATCTGCGGCCTGGAATTGCCAGGGCTGACAGCCGCTCTGCGTCAATGCATTGCGGTGTCTTCCTCGGTGACAACCTTGTCTGGCGCGACGGTCCCGACGAGTCGGGCCGGGACTATCGTGGGGCCGGTGGGCAACCCGCACGAACCGGTCAGGACGGTCGCCATCGGGGTGGCGGCCGCCTGCCAGCTGTGCGGCACGCCGGCCCCGGATACCGCGGCCACCTGGATGGTCGAGCACACCGCGCGGGGCCTGGTCATGACCTGCCCGGCCTGCGCGCGGGCGAACCTGCGGGCGATCGAGTCCAAGCTCGACCAGGAGTACTGGTGAGGCCGGTGGTCGGTCAGCTCGGATCGGTGAACCCCGGAAGGTGCTCGGTGACGATCCGCCGGAACGGCGCGGTCGCGTCCAGTTGGCACATCACGCCGATCGACCCGAACGTCACCCGGTGGATGAGCAGGTAGGACGGCGGCAGGTTGAGGTTGCGGGCCAGCTTGGACTCCTGGCTGGAGAAGTTCGACATCCGCGCGGCCTGCGCCTGCATCCACGTCCGGGTGAAATGGAACGTCTCGTGTCGCAGCGGCTCGATGAACGGCACGACGTAGTCCATCAACAGTTCGGGGTCCGGATCGAAGCCCGCCGGGATGAACCCCTCGTTCTGCAGGGCGACCACCACCCGGTCGGCGTGACCGTCCAACGCGAGGCGGGTGACCCGGCCGATGATCGGTGGAGCGCCGTCGGGCAGCTTGGCCACCGACCCGAAGTCGATGACGGCCAGCCGGCCGTCGTCGGTCAGCAGGTAGTTCCCCGGGTGGGGGTCGGCGTGCAGCAGACCGACCCGGGTCGGGGCGGCGAAGTGCAGCTCAGTGAGCAGGCTGCCGGCCCGATCCCGCTGCTCCCGGGTGCCGGACGAGATGATCTTGTTCAGTGATGTGCCGTCCACCCATTCGGCGATGATGGCCTTGGGGGCGCTGGCCACCACCCGCGGAACCAGGAAGTCGTCGTCGCCGGCGTAGGCGGCGGCGAAGGCCCGCTGGTTGGCCGCCTCATGCGCGTAGTCCAGCTCCTCCAGGATGCGCTCACGCAGCTCGGCGAGCAGCGGGCGCATCTGGGTGCCGGGGATCGCGATACCAATCAGCGGCGCGACCCGCGACAGCTGGTCCAGATCGGTGCGCAGGGCGGCGTCCGCCCCCGGGTACTGCAGCTTCACGGCGACCGGCCGGCCGTCATGCCAGATGCCGCGGTGCACCTGGCCGATGCTGGCGGCCGCGGCCGCGGTGTCATCGAACTCGGTGAACCGGGACCGCCAGCCGGTGCCGAACTGGTGGGCCATGATCTTGTGCACGGTGGCCGGCGGCATGGGCGGCGCCGCGTTCTGCAGCTTGGTCAGCGCCTCGCGATAGGGGGCGGCGTACTCCTCGGGGATGGCCGCCTCGTACACCGAGAGGGCCTGGCCGAACTTCATCGCGCCGCCCTTGAGCGTGCCCAACACCTCGAAGAGCTGTTCCGCGGTCCGGCGTTGGAGTTCGCTGCTCACCTGGTCGCGGTCCCGGCCGGCGAGCCGCTGGCCCAGACCCAGGGTGGCCCGCCCGGCGGCCGAGAGCGGGAGGCTGGCCAGACGCGCGGTTCGACTCAGGGCACCGCGGGGGATGTCGGCCACCCGACCATTGTGTCAAAGCCGCCCGCCCGGCCGGTTCAGCCGAACGCGCGGCAGCCGCAGTCGGGGTGTTCCGGCCAGGTGCGGCGGCGTGCGGACAGGCCGTCGGGCGTCCACTCGACCGATCCGTTCACCGTGGCCGGCACCGACGCGCCGTCCAGCATCTCCAGGACCTGGACGGAGGCGAAGCAGGCGGCCATGGCGGAGATCGCGACCGGGGCCCGCGGTGTCTGCCGGGACAGTTGCCGGGCCACCATCGGCCAACCGGGGTCGGCATCGGCGCGGTGCCGGTTCGCGCAGCCCAGGCAGCTCGAGCGGCCGGGCAGCACCAGCGGGCCGACCAGGGCCCGGGCGGCCTGGGTGAGCACCGACAGATGGGCGATCCGCTGCTGCACCAGCGTGGCGGCCAGGCCCAGATCGGGCACCGGGTCGTCGGCCAGCACGACCAGGGTCGGCGACTGGTGGCCGGCCGGCTGGTGGGTCCGCACGAATGGGTTCACCGCCCGCAGCGCGTTGCTGGCGGTGGCCGCGGCCCGGCGGGCGTCATCCGGCACGGACATGACCGGGCGCGACCGGGACGGGTCGTGATGCACGTGCCCGACCCCGGCCGCGGCGACCAGCGCCGCCACCAAGGACGCCGCCGCCGAGTCGCCGCGCACGACGACCAATGCGTCCTGCCGCGCCTGCAGGATGCGGGTCGCCGCGACCTGCCCGTGCCGGTGCGCCAGACCGATGCGCTCACCCGACAGGTGCCCGGAGCCGGGGCCCGAGCCGGGGCCCGGGCCGGGTGGCACCGGGCCGACCTTGACCAGGAGGCCGGCCACGAGGAGTTCGCCGAGCAGCGCGCTCCACACCACCGGGTCGGCGTCGTGGGTGGTCAGCACCGAGCCGACCGGTGCCAATCCGTCCAGTGCGGATAGGATCCCGGTGGCCTCCGGCGGGGCGTTGAGCAGGAGAACCCGGCGCGGTTCCTCCACGCCGATCTGCAGCTCGTCCGGCGCCCGAACGATCAGCGGGACATCCGCGGACAGTGCATACCGGGCGGACATGTCGATCCGCGCGATGTCATGAATTGCCAACTCGATCATCACCCCGGCACCAGCGTGCCGCATGACGACTGGTCGCCAACGAGTTGTCCACAGGACGGTCGCTCGATGTGGACAAGTAGGTGGGCTCGCGCGCCCCGCCCGGCCCGCGGGGGCGCGGTTCAGGCCTTGCCGAGGATACGGTTCATCTTGGTGCCGCAGACGGGGCAGGTCCCCTTGGCCATCCGGCGACCGTTGGTCTCGGCGACCTCGCCCTCGAAGTCGCGCTTCTCTTTGCACTTGACGCAGTAGCCGTTGTAGGTCTCGGCCATCGGCCCTTCCTTTCGTTCGCGGCGGCCCACGGTGCCTCAATGGCCTCGTCGCCGGCAGCCCGCACCCGCTCGATCCGTGGATCGGACCGGCGCTCACCGTACCCGTCGCGCACCCCCACGCCGGGGATTTGCACGCATCGACTGACAGACTGGGCGGCATGGTCAACGCCGATGCCTACCGAGCCGCCGACGAACGCTACGAGTCCACGCCCTACCGCCGGACCGGCAACAGCGGCCTGTTGCTCCCCGCCGTTTCGCTCGGACTCTGGCAGAACTTCGGAGACGTCAACCCGCTCGACACCCAGCGGGCGGTACTGCGCCGGGCGTTCGACCTGGGTGTCACCCACTTCGACCTGGCCAACAACTACGGCCCGCCGTACGGGTCGGCCGAGACGAACTTCGGCCGGCTGCTGGCGGAGGATTTCCGGCCGTACCGGGACGAGCTGGTCATCTCGACCAAGGCCGGGTACGACATGTGGCCAGGGCCGTACGGCAACCTCGGCTCCCGCAAGTACCTGCTGGCCTCGCTGGATGCCTCACTGCAGCGGATGGGCCTGGACTACGTCGACATCTTCTACTCGCACCGCGCCGACCCCGACACCCCGCTCGAGGAGACCATGGGCGCCCTGCACACCGCGGTCGCCTCCGGTCGGGCGCTGTACGCGGGGATCTCGTCGTACTCGCCCCAACGCACCCGGCGGGCGGCCGAGATCCTGGCCGCAATGGGCACGCCGCTGCTCATCCACCAGCCGTCGTACTCGATGCTCAACCGTTGGATCGAGGACGGTCTGCTGGACACGCTGGGCGAGTTGGGCGTCGGCTGCATCGCGTTCTCCCCGCTGGCCCAGGGCATGCTCACCGACAAGTACCTCGACGGGGTCCCCGCCGGATCGCGAGCGTCCCGGCCCGGTTCGCTGTCCACCGACCTGCTCACCGACCAGGCCATCGGGCACATCCGAACACTCAACGAGATCGCCACGGGCCGGGGTCAGTCGCTGGCCCAGATGGCGCTGTCCTGGGCGCTGCGGGACGACCGGGTGACCTCCGTGCTGGTCGGCGCGTCCTCGGTACGGCAGCTGGAGGACAACCTGGCGGCCACCGCCAACCTGTCCTTCGACGACGACGAACTGGGCCGGATCCAGGCGCACGCGGTCGACTCCGGGATCAACCTGTGGAGCCCGTCCAGTTCGGTGTGAGGTGAATCAGACCGGGCGGGGCGGGTTCTCGCCCGGTCCGCCCGGCTCGTCGGTCTTGCCCTCGGGGGCGGCCGGTTCGGCGTCGTCGCTGTCGCTCGGCGCGCCCAGCAGCTGCGTCTCGATGTCGTCCAGCCCGGCCAGCAACGCGGTGAACTCCTGGTCCCGCTGCACGAAGCCCTTCGGATCGTCCAGGTCCGTGCCCGAGGGCAGCAGACCCGGGTCCGCCCACAGGGCGTCCCGGCCCTCGATGCCCCGGGACTCGCCGACGGCCTGCCACAGCTCGGCCGCCGCGCGCAGCCGTCGGGGCCGCAGCTCCAGGCCGATCAGCGTGGCGAAGGTCTGCTCGGCCGGACCGCCGGTGGCCCGCCGCCGGCGCAGCGTCTCGCGCAGGGCGTTGGCACCGGGCAGCCGTTCGCCGACGGCCTCGGCCGTGATGGTGTCGACCCAGCCCTCGACCAGCGCCAGCAGCGTCTCCAGCTCGGCCATCGCGGCCTGCTGGCCGGGGGTGATCGTCGGCTCGAACATGCCCTGGCCCAGCGCCGCCTCGATGCTGGCCGGGTCGGACGGGTCGATCGAGGACGCCAACTGCTCGACCGCGGAGAAGTCGACGGAGATGGCCCGGGCGTAGTCGGTGATCAGCGAGATGACCCGGTCCCGGAGCCACGGGGTGCCCGCGTACAGCCGGTGGTGGGCGGCCTCCCGGACGGCCAGATACAGCCGTACCTGGTCCTCGGGCAGGTTCAGGCCGGCGCCGAACTCGGCGACGGATCGGGGGAGCAGCGCGGCGGTGCCGTCGGGACCCAGGGGGATGCCCACGTCGGTGGAGGTCAGCACCTCACTGGCCAGCTGGGCCAGACCCTGGCCGAGCTGGGAGCCGAAGGCCATGCCGCCCATCGACCCCATCATCGCCAGCAGTGGCCCGGCCTGCGCCTTCGCCTGCTCCGGCAGCCCGTCGACCCACGCCCGGGACACCTGCTCGGCGATCGGCGAGCACAGCTTCTCCCAGGTCGGCATGGTCGCGTCGACCCACTGGCGGGGTGTCCACGCCGTCGAGGTGCGCACGCCCGCCGGCAGCGCGGTGGCGCCGTCGAGCCAGACCTCGGCCAGGCCGATCGCCTCGGTGACCTTGTTGACGTCGACCGCCGAGGCGGGGTGCGAGGCCGGCAGTTGGGAGGTGGCCAGCCGCCGGGCGAGGTCATAGTTGACGGGACCGGATGGGGCGCCCGACGCGTTGGCCTGCGACATCATCTGGCCGAGCTGGGAGAGCATCGAGCCGAGCTGACCGAGGTCGAAACCGCCCGGCCCCGGGCCCTGGCCCGGCTTGCCTTCGGGGTCGTCGTCTCCGGATGGGTTGAATCCGAAGGGCAGATTCGTCATGCGGCCCACGTTACGCAAGTTCGCCCGCTCTGGGTGGCGTCGGTGTGAACGATCCTCGTCACCCCTACCCTCGAGAGCCATGTCCTGGTTCACCCGGCTGTCCATGCGCGGCCGCACCCTCGTCGTCGGCGGCGCGGCCAGCGCGGTGCTGCTGACCGCCGCGGTGGCCGTCCCGATCCCCTATGTCGCGGTGTCGCCCGGGGTCACCTACGACGTGCTCGGGTCGGTCGGCGACACCCGGGTGATCAGCTTCACCGGCGACGGCGTGCCGGCCGGGGCCGACGCCGCCCGACCCGGCGAAGGGCACCTGAACATGACCACGATCTCCATCAGCGACGGGATCACGCTGTTCGAGAGCCTGGGTCTGTGGGCCTCCGGCCGGTTCGCCCTGGCCCCCCGGGAGGACTACTTCCCGCCGGATCAGACGGTCGAGCAGGTGGAGGCGCAGAACGCCCAGGCGTTCCGCGAGTCCCAGTCGGCGGCGGAGATCGCGGCCTTGCGGTACCTGGACTACCCCAACGTGGTGTACGTCGGGGACATCGCGGACGACTCGCCCAGCGCGGGCGTCCTGCAGCCGCAGGACCGCATCACCGAGCTGGACGGCACCCCGATCACCGACTTCGCGTCCCTGCAGGCGGCGCTGGCCCCATCCGGTCCGGGTCAGACCGTGTCGGTGACCGTCGACCGGGACGGGCAGAGCGTCACCGAGAAGGTGACGCTGGGCAGCAATCCGGCGG
>DATDBV010000795.1:0-6110 GCA_036524715.1 Nakamurella sp.
GGGGTGGGGTGATGTTCCGCGGGGGGTCGAGCATGCTGGAGCCTAGGCGGATACGCCGCCGGCCGTCGACGGCGCTGATGAATCCCCTCCGGAGTCCAATCGGACACTCCCCCGGTTGGCGGTCACTGTGGTCGTCCCCGACAACCGGACCGGATAGCAGGTCGACACATTGTGCAAATGACGGTGGTCCGAGTCGACAGATGACCCCCGCACCCTCGGTCGGTCGTCCCAGATGTTGTGACCGCTGTCGAGTGCCGTTGCTCGGTTGCGGACTCAACTTTCGGACTGATGCAGAGACGGCGACGGAGTCGGGGTCGGCGCGCTCCCCCGAGCCCCCGAGCCCCGCCGCAGATTGCCGGTGCGGACCCACCTGGCCGGGCGTGGTGAGCTGATCGGCGTGAACATCCCGTCCCCGTCCGCGCCGCCCGCTGCCCAGCCCCTGACCGACCTGTACGTCGTCGACCGGCTGGGCGCCGATCTGCGGGCGGCCGGCTTCGACGCCGTCGGCGTGCCGGAGCTGCTGGGCACCGGCGCCCACCGGGCGCTCGGCCGCGGTGAGCCGGCCGCCGCGCTGCGGGCCACCCGCGACGGCTCGGCCCGCTCGACCCTCATCCGGCTGTTCCTGCTCGGCGCGACCATCGACGAACGGGCCGCGGCCCGGGCACTGCCGACCACGGGGTTGGCCGCGGCGCTCGCCCATGGCGTCCTGGACCGGGACGGCGACCAGCTGCGCGCCGCCCTCGACATCCGCCCGCACGCCGCCGACGATGCCGAGTTCCTGCTGGTCTCGGATCTGGACTCGGACGTGCGGCCCGGCCCGGTGCGGCCCGACCACGTGCTGGGTCTGGGGTCGGCGTCGATCACGCTGGCCCGCGCGGTCGTCCGCGACCCGGTCGACCGGGCCCTGGACCTGGGCACCGGGTGCGGCATCCAGGCGCTGCACCTGGCCGGGCACGCCCGGTCGATCGTCGCCACCGACGTCAACCCGCGGGCCCTGGCCCTGGCCGCGGCCACGGCCCGCCTCAACCAGCAGGACTGGGACCTGCGCGCCGGCTCCCTGTACGAGCCGGTCGCCGGCGAGCGGTTCGACCTGGTCGTCAGCAATCCGCCGTTCGTGATCGGCGACGGGACCACCCGGTTCACCTACCGCGACTCGGGCATGCCCGGCGACGGCGTCGGTCAGGCCATCGTCGAGGGCGTCCGCCGCCACCTGCGCCCCGGCGGCACCGCCCAGCTGCTGGCCAACTGGCTGGTGATCGGGGACACCGACTGGCGGGACCGGGTGGGCCGGTGGGTCCGGGCCAGCGGCTGCGATGCCTGGGTGGTGCAGCGGGAGATCGTCGACCCGGCCGAGTACGTCGGCCTGTGGCTGGCCGACGCCGGAGAGGACGGCCGGTCGGACGGCGACCGGGCCACCGGCCTGCGGCTGGCCCAGGATTGGCTCGACTACTTCGCCGCGCACCGCGTCCGCGGAATCGGCATGGGTCTGATCACCCTGCGGAACACCGGTTCCGACGACCCCTCCGTCACCCTGGACGAGATCACCGGCGAGGAGATCACCGGCGAGGAGGTCGGCGCGTTGCTGCGGAACCGGGCCTGGGTCGAATCGAGCACCGACGCCGACCTGCTGGCCACCCGGTTCGAGCTGGCTCCGGCGGTCCTCCTGGAGCAGCGCGCCCTGCCCGGCCACGAGGGCTGGAACATCGTGTTCCGGATGGCCCGCCGCCAGGGTGGCGCGGGGGCGACCCTGCAGCTGGACGAATGGGGTCAGTCCCTGCTGGCCGGGTGCACGGGCGCGGCACCGCTGGCGCTGCTCGTCGAACTGCTGGCCTCGGCCCACCGGGTGCCGGTCGACGCGCTGACCGCGGCGATCCTGCCGTCGGTGCGGGTCGCGGTCATGCGGGGGCTGCTGGTCCGGGCGCAAGGCTGAGTCGGCGCCGACGACGGGCGAGCATGACACCAAGCGTGGCCCACGTGGTCCGGCGGCCCGCGCCGAACACGGCGAGCACCGAGAGCGCGGAACAGACCGAGCCCACCGAGACAACGGAGTACACCGAACCGACGGAGGCCGCCGAACCGACCGAGCCGACCGAGAGCACCGATCCCGCCGACCCGATCGACAGGATCGACCCGGCCGAACCGATGGACAGGATCGAACCGACCGGACCGATCGACAGGATCGAACCGGCCGAGCCGATCGATCTCAGCGAATCGTCCCCGGACCGCACCTTCATCCGGTCATCCTGCCGCAACCGCGTCGACCTGACACGATTCGAGCCGTGCGAGCAGTGGCCACCCGGGTGTTGTCCGCGAGCGTGACCGTCGATGCGCAGGACGGCACCGGCGGGGCTGCGGACGTGGTGGGTCGAATCGACCGCCCCGGCCTGCTGGCCCTGATCGGTGTCACCCACACCGACACCGCCGACACCGCGCGAGCCATGGCCGGCAAACTGCACGAGCTGCGGATCCTGCAGGGGGACGTGTCCTGCGCGAGCTCCGGCGCTCCCCTGCTCGTGGTCAGCCAGTTCACCCTGTACGCCCGCACCGACAAGGGCCGCCGTCCCTCCTGGGACCTGGCCGCGCCATTGGACCGGGCCGAGCCCCTGGTCGACGAAGTGATCGCCGAACTGCGACGACGGGGGGCCGAGGTGGCCAGCGGCCGCTTCGGCGCGATGATGCGCGTCGCGAGCGTCAACGACGGGCCGTTCACGGTCATCCTCGAACTCTGAACGCCCCCGCCAAGGGGACTACACCGACAGGTGTGACGTATCTCACCCATACCGCCGTTCGCGTGACACCGCGAACTCCCGCACGTCTTCGGAGTACTGACAAAGGACGAAGGTCGGCCCTGACGGTCGGTTTCCCATGCAGTTCCCATCGTCGGCACACGGCAGATCACAGCCGGCCGCGATTGGGTACTGCGAACGAAACCAAGAAGGCCGGCACCCGGTCTCCCGGCGAGTGAACCTCTTACGCGCAGGGAACTAAATCGGGGCTGACAGACGTTCGAATAGTGAGCGGGTCGGTAGCAAACGGCTCGTCACGAACGTGAAGAAGGGAGCATCACATGGTCGCACCCTCATCCGACCTCGATAGCGCGCGCCATACGACCAGCACGGCCACCCGCAGCACCAGCCACGACGAGGACCTGGACGCCCAGGGGCCGTCCGCGGACCTCGTGCGCGTGTACCTGAACGGCATCGGCAAGACCGCGCTGCTGACGGCCGAGCAGGAGGTCGAACTGGCCAAGCGGATCGAGGCCGGCGTGTTCGCCGCGCATGTGCTCGAATCCGACGTCGAGATGACCCCGCAGCGGCGCAAGGACCTGCGCATGATCGTCCGTGACGGTGGGCGCGCGCGTAACCATCTGCTGGTGGCCAACCTGCGCCTGGTGGTCTCCCTGGCCAAGCGGTACACCGGCCGGGGCATGCCGCTGCTGGACCTGATCCAGGAGGGCAACCTGGGCCTGATCCGGGCGGTCGAGAAGTTCGACTACACCAAGGGCTTCAAATTCTCCACGTATGCGACGTGGTGGATCCGGCAGGCGATTTCCCGCGGCATGGCCGATCAGGGCCGGACGATCCGACTGCCCGTCCACCTGGTCGAGCAGGTCAACAAGCTGTCCCGGCTCAAGCGAGAACTGCACCAGCAGCTGGGCCGCGACGCCACCCTGGCCGAGTTGGCTCACGAGTCCGGAATTCCCGAGGAGAAGATCGCCGATCTGCTCGATCACGCCCGGGATCCGGTCAGCCTGGACATGCCGGTCGGGTCCGACGAGGAGGCGCCACTGGGCGACTTCATCGAGGACAGCGAGTCGACCTCGGCCGAGGCCGCGGTGGTGGCCGGCTTC
The DNA here is from genome assembly GCA_036524715.1 of Nakamurella sp. GTDB lineage: Bacteria > Actinomycetota > Actinomycetes > Mycobacteriales > Nakamurellaceae > Nakamurella. The sequence continues at coordinate 3,851 of DATDBV010000795.1, forward strand.
ATGCACGACGACATCAACCGGGTGCTGCGCACGCTGGACGACCGGGAGCAGACCGTGGTGCGCCTGCGCTACGGCCTGGACGACGGCCGACCGCGCACCCTGGACGAGATCGGCCGGCACTTCGGCATCTCGCGGGAGCGGGTCCGGCAGATCGAGCGCGACTCGATGGCCAAGCTCCGGGTCGGCGACCGTTCGGCGATGCTGCGTTCGTACGCCAGCTGAGGCGCTCGACCGGTCAATGACGCCAGCGATTCGATGACGTAGCGGCGAACGCCTCGGACAACGGGGTCTGCGCGCCGTCGCCAGGGGGGCCGGGTCTGTCTTCGGATGGACCCGGCCCTTCACCGTCTGCGGGGGCCAGCCCGCGCGGGATCAGGCCGGCGACCCAGCGATTCACCCGATTCGGACCATCCGCGGACTCGTCCGAATGATCACGATGGGTCGGTGTCCACTCCCGCGTCCGCCCCCACCCGTTCCGGCGCAGGCCTTGTCCTGATGGTGCTGGCTGCCAGCCAGTTCCTGATGACGCTGGACAGCTCCGTCATGAACGTGTCGATGGCCACCGTGGCCGCCGACCTGGGCACCACCATCACCGGCATCCAGACCGCGATCACCCTGTACACGCTGGTCATGGCCACGCTGATGATCACCGGCGGCAAGCTCGGCTCGATCATGGGCCGGCGCCGGGCGATGGGCATCGGCATGGTGATCTACGCGGCCGGCTCGTTCGTCACCGGCATCGCACCGAACCTGACGGTGCTGCTGATCGGCTGGTCGTTCCTGGAGGGCATCGGGGCCGCGCTGATCATGCCGGCCATCGTCGCGCTCGTCGCCGCCAACTTCGCCCCGGAGCGGCGGGCCGGCGCCTACGGCATGGTCGCCGCCGCCTCCGCGGTCGCGGTGGCCGCCGGCCCGCTGATCGGCGGCGCGATGACCACCTACCTTTCCTGGCGGTATGTGTTCTTCGGCGAGGTCGTCATCGCCATCGCCATCCTGGCCACCCTGCGCAAGCTGAGCGACACCCCGCCGGTGCCCAGCCGGATCGACTACTTCGGTTCGCTGCTGTCCGTGGTCGGGCTCGGCCTGTTCGTCTTCGGCGTGCTCAAGTCCAGCGAATGGGGCCTGGTCGTGCCCAAGGCCGGCGCGCCCGCCCTGTTCGGGGCCTCGCTCACGGTCTGGTTCATCGGAACCGGGTTGCTCGTGGTGTTCGGCTTCCTGCGCTGGGAGCACCGCCTGGAGCGCCGGTTCGTTCAGGACCCGACCGCCCTGCCGCCGCTGGTCCGGCCGAGCATGCTGAGCAATCGGAACCTGTCCGGTGGCCTGTCGATGTTCTTCGCCCAGTTCATGATCCAGGCCGGCGTGTTCTTCGCGATCCCGCTGTTCCTGTCGGTGGTGCTGGGCCTGTCCGCGCTGGAGACCGGGGTCCGACTGGTGCCGCTGTCCATTGCGCTGCTGGTGGCCGCGGTCGGCATTCCGAAGGTGTGGCCCCGGGCCAATCCGCGCCGCGTCGTGCGGTTCGGGCTGGCGTCGATGATCGTCGGCATCGGGTTCCTGGTCGCCGGGATGGACCCCGACGCCGACGCCGCGGTGGTCAGCATCCCGCTGCTGCTGATGGGTCTCGGGTTGGGCGCGCTGGCCTCGCAGCTCGGCGCCGTCACCGTGTCCGCGGTGGCCGAGGAGCAGTCCGCCGAGGTCGGCGGGCTGCAGAACACCGCGACCAACCTGGGTGCCTCGATGGGCACCGCGCTGATCGGCTCCGTGCTCATCGCCACCCTGAGCACCGCCGCGTTGACCTCGATCGCGCAGAGCACGACCATCGACGACACCGTCAAGGCCCAGCTGACCACGCAGCTGGCCAGCGGGGTGCCGTTCATCTCCGACGCTCAGGTCGATGCGGCGCTCACCGACGCCGGGGTGTCGCCGGCGGACGCGGCCGAGATCGCGACGATCAACGCCGACGCCCGGCTGCAGGCCCTGCAGGTGGCGTTCGCCGCGGCCGGCCTGGTCGCCATCGTCGCGCTGTTCCTCACCGGCCGGATCCCCGCGGTGCCGCCTGGTTCGACGACCAAACCCGAGGCGGACGCGGCGCGGCCACCCACCTAGCTGAAGTTGATGGAGATCAGCGCAGGCGGCGGCGCCAGTCGTCGAACTCCGACGGCGGCCCGATCCGCCCCTTCGCCCCGGTGATCGCGATGCCGGCCGGGCCGGCCAGGACCGGCTGCAGTTGCAGCTCGACGACCTCCGGCAGGTCGTCGGCCAG
>DATDBV010000796.1:0-2451 GCA_036524715.1 Nakamurella sp.
GAATGCAGGTACGTGGCGTACTGCGCCAGCAGGTCCTGCTCGGTGACGGTGCCGACCCGGTCGGCGACCAGCTTGCCGGCGTCCCACCCGGTGTCCAGCAGCTCCTGCGCCTCGTCCCGGACCAGGGCCAGCCCGCTGTCCAGGCTGAGCGGCACCGCACCAGCCAGGCACATCTTGATCCCGTTGTACGTGGCAGGGTTGTGCGAGGCGGTGAACATCGCGCCCGGCATGTTCAGGTGCCCGGCCGCGAAGTAGAGCATGTCGGTCGACCCCAGGCCGGCCATCACCACGTCCAGGCCGGCGGTGGTCACGCCATCGGCGAACGCCGCGGCCAGCCCCGGTGACGACTCGCGCATGTCGTACCCGACCACCACGGACCTGGCGTCCGGGCTCAGGAACCGGGCGAAGGCGTAACCGATGGCCCGGGTGACGTCCGGGGTCAGTTGCGAGCCGACCAGCCCCCGCACGTCATACGCCTTGACGAACGACATCAGTCTGGACTCGTCCGAACCGTTGGCGCCGATGGTCGCCGAGGTCGGTCCCGCCATGACATCAATCCTCTCGATCTGCGCCCGCCCTGACCCGCCGGGCGTTGTGTGCCGCACACGGTCGTCTCGCGCTCAGCACGCCGGAACGGGCGTTCTGCCGCCCAACTCCAGGGACCCTACCCGCGCACGCGGCCGGGGACCCCGGGACTCACCCCGGTCGTGAGCGTCGTCGCAGGTCGACCCCGGTCCGGTCGGCGCCGCGGGCTGTAAGTCGGCGACCCGGCGTCCGGCCGGGTCGACCAATCCACCTGACGTCCTGCCGGCATCTGCCGGGTCCCGGCCTCCGGTTGCGGTCGGGGTCGGCCCGCTCGTGCGAGACACCTGACGTCCCGCCGCGATCTGCCGGGTCCCGGGCCCGATAGCGGTCGGGGTCGGCCCACTCGTGCGAGAACACCTGACGTCCCGCCGCGATCTGCCGGCCCCGCTTGGCGCCACGGTTGGGGTCCGCACCTCTGGCCGCGGCGTTTCGAGCGGCGGGCGGCCCCGGCGGAGCCGTCCCCTCAGGGTGAACCTTGTGCGGGCGGGTTCGTCGTTGCCGGCCGAGTCCGGCGGGTTGCGCTGATCCAAGACCAACGGAAACGGACAAAACGGCGCCGGAAATGGGTCTTCGATCAGCGCAGGGTCGGGTCGAGGGGTCCAAAAATGGCTTTTCGGGCATTTCGGTCACCTGGAGTTCGACTGAGCGCCGCGCAGGTGACCTGGATGCGGGATCGACCGGTCCTCGGCCCCCGGTCAAGAACGTCACGGGCTCGCTCGGCAGGTCGCCCAGCGACCCGCGCCGCCGGTCAGGCGTCCGGCGAGCGCAGGACGCGCAGATGACCGCGCCGACCGCCCTCGACCGGTTCCGGTTCGGCCACGCGTTCCGCCCGGCCGGCTTCGCGCACCGCGTTCGCCAACGCCTCGAGATCGTCGTTCCGGGTGAGGGGGTCGGACAGCTCGTCCTCGGGCCGGACCACCTCCCACCCTTTCGGGGCGGTCAATCCCTGGGCGTGCACCGAGCACAGGTCGTACGAGTGCGGCTCCGCGGCGGTGGCCAGCGGGCCGACGACGGCGGTCGAATCGGCGTAGGCGAACGTCAGAGTCGCGACGGCCGGGTTGGTACACCCGTTCCGTGAACATCGCCGCAATCTGGCCACTGCGGCACGATAACGCGACGCACCTTGCGGCGGTACCGCGGCACGCCGGATGCCCAACGCGAGTCCGCCCACCGGACCCGCGAAGGTCCCGGGACTGCGCGGCGTGAACAAGGTCTCCGCAGTCATCGGCCGGAGGGCGCACCCGGCCCCTCGGCAACCGACTCCTGACGGCGGACACGCAACTCCGCCGGAGCGAACAGCCCGGACCGTGCGCACGCCGCTCCCACGAAGCGGACGCGGCTCCAGGCACAGTTCACACCGCTCCGCGGAGGTGAACCCAGCTCCAGGCAGAGCTGGAGCGCAGTCCGCCTTCGCGGAGCGCTGTCCGCCTTCGCGGAGCGGCGGATCACCGGGCCGGGGATCTGCGGGTGGTGAGTCGTCGCGCAACCTCGTCCACCGTCGCCGCGTTCGGGCGATGGGGAGTCGGGCGCACCCGCGGCGGTCGCCGACCGCATACTGACTGCGTCATGGCTGGTCCGGAACCCGATCCCCGCCGCTCGCGCTCCGGCCTGCCCGGACGCGCATCCAGACCCGGCCGGCCACTGCTGCCCCGACGTTCCGCGGGGGCCCCCGACGCGCCCCCCCGGGTTCGGCGGGACCGCCGGGGACGCGGTCTGCGCACCCCACTGCTGCCGATCGACGTACCGGCGTCCCGCACCCGGGCGCAGCGGTTCGACCAGGCGGTGCTCGAAGCCGTGGCCGAACTGGAGATCCGCTGGCCGGGCAGGTTGGAATCCCTGGAGTTCGCCGTCGACGAGGTGCCGGTG
>DATDBV010000797.1:0-4541 GCA_036524715.1 Nakamurella sp.
GAACAGATCTCCGCGGCCGCGCACCACGCCTTCGCGGCCGCCTTCACCGAGGCGATGGACCCCGTGATCCTGGTGGCGGTCGGCGCCGTCCTGGCCGCGGCGGTGGCGGTGCTGTTCGTGCTGTCGACGGGCGCCTCGCGGGCTGCTGATCCCAACGGTCCGGATGGGTCCGCCGATCAGGAACCGGAGGCGGCCCGTACCTCGTAGTGCTTCATCTCCGGGCTCAGTCTGATCCCGGTTGAGCTCGGTCTGATCCCGGTTGAGCTGCGGAACTTCGGCAGGCGTGAGACCTGCGGATCTTCCGCGGGCACGCCGGAACGCCCGGCTGGGAGCATGCTCCCCGGCCGGGCGCGGGACGGTGATTCTGGCTACTTCACCTCGCGGGTGAGCACCCGCCTGGTACCGATGGCCAGCGGAACGCCGACCCACAGCAAGACGCTGGTGCCCAGCTTGGCCCAGTCGGTGCCGGTCATCTCGCCGGTCATCAGCGGCATCGTCGTCGTGTTGAGGTTCAGCCAGTCGGACACCCCCTGCACGGCCGGGATGAGGCCGCCGGCGATCGTCCACACCGTCGGCAGCAGCAGGGCGGCGACGATCGCGGCCGGGGTGTTCAGCAGCGCGAACCCGAAGGCGACGCCCTGCAGCACGAACAGCAGCACGGCCAGCACCAGCCCGGCCAGCACGGAAACGCTCAGGTCCCAGGATGAGCCGGTGGCGAGGGTGGCCGCGATCGCGGCGAGCAGGGCCGCGGCGAACACGCCGAGGCCGAGCAGGACGGACGCGACGAGCTTGGCGGCGACGACCCGGCCGCGGCGCGGTTCCAGGGTGAAGGTGACCAGGCCGGTGCGTTGGGACCACTCGGCGGTGGCAGCCATGATGCCGACGACCGGCAGCAGCACGCTCAGCGGCAGGACGGTCGAGCCGAGGAAGTCGTTCAGGCCGTGCGGCTCGCCGCCCCAGATCAGCGTGCCGACGATCATGGCCAGGCCGGACAGGGTGACGATCGCCAGGAGCCAGACGCCGGCCCGGGTGTCGACCATCTTGCGCAGCTCGACCCGGGTGGTCCGGGTGAACGGGACCGGCCGTTCGTCGAGGACGGGCGGGAGGGTGCTGGACGGGGGAGCGAGGGCGGGGATGGTGGTCATGCCGCGAGGCCTTCCTGGGCGTGGGTGCGATCGGTGTCGGCGGTCAGCTGCAGGAACATCTCTTCCAGTCCTTGCGCGCCGGCCGAGGTGAGGGTGGTCAGGGCGATGCCGGCCTGCAGGGCGATCCGCCCGACCTGGTCGGTGGCGGCGTCGGCGGCCAGCAGGTCGCCGTCGCGGCGCACGGTCAGTCCGGCCGCGGCCAGTGCCGTGGCCAGGGCGGAGTTGTCGGTGGAGCCGACCCGGCAGCCCGCCGTGGTGAGCAGCTCGGTCTTGGATCCCTGGGCGACGATCCGGCCGCGGCCGATCATCACCAGGTCGTCGGCAATGATCTGCACCTCGTGCAGCAGGTGTGAGGACAGCAGGACGGTGCCGCCCCGGTCGGCGAAGCCCCGCAGCAGCGAGCGCATCCAGTGGATGCCCTGCGGGTCCAGGCCGTTGGCCGGCTCGTCCAGGATCCGCACGTTCGGGTCGCCGATCAGCGCGGCGGCCAGGCCCAGCCGCTGGCGCATGCCCAGCGAGTAGTCGCGGACCCGACGCTTGGACTCGGCGCCGGTCAGGCCGACGAGCTCCAGGGCGGTGTCGACGGCCAGCGCACCGGCGCCGATCTGCCGGGCGGCCAGCCGCAGCACCTCGCGGCCGGTCCGTCCGGGGTGCTGGGCGGACGCGTCGAGCATGACGCCGACGTGCCGGCCGGGGTTGGGCAGCTCCCGGTACGGCCGGCCCAGGACCAGGGCCTGGCCGCTGGTCGGGGCAGTCAGACCGACCAGCATCCGCATGGTGGTCGACTTGCCGGCGCCGTTGGGGCCGAGGAAGCCGGTCACCGAGCCGGGCTGGACGGTGATGCTGACATGGTCGACGGCGGTGGTGCCGCCGTAGCTCTTGGTGAGGTTCTCGATCTGGATCATGCGTCCAGCCTGCCGTTCGGCGGCTCCGGGCGAATCGGGAGAAGGTCGAGACCGAACCCCTACTTTGGTCTACATCGTCTCGTGCGATGGTCGGTCCTAGGCTGGCGGCCGATGCCTGCCGCCGTCGACGCCGTCACCCCACCCCGAAGCCGGTGGGGCATCACCTGGCGCGCCCTGCTCGCGCTGCTGCTGGGCGGCATCGTCTGGTTGGCCGTTGCGTTCGACGCCAGCAGGTCGGTCGATGAGGTCGAGATCGTCTGGTTCTGGGCGATCGACCCGGCCATCGGGTTGGCCACCCTGGCGGCGACCCTGGCCCTGTCCCGGCGGTATCCCGTCCCGGTCGGCGTCGCCACGGCGGCCGTGCAGATCGTGTCCAGCGTGGCGTTCGGCGCGGCCCTGCTGGCCCTGGGTTCCGTCGCCACCCGGCGGCGGTGGAAGGAGATCGCCGCCGTCGCGGCCGTCGACCTGGTCGCGTTCAGGATCGCCAACCCGATCTACTCCGTCACGGTCCAGGGCGTGCCCTGGTGGGTCCAGCTGCCGGTGCTCGCGCTGGGGATCGGCACGGTGGTCGCGGTCGGGGTCGCGGTCGGGCAGCGGCGGGACCTGCTCGCCGGCCTGCGGGAGCGCGCGGAGACCGCCGAACGCGAGCAGGCGGCCCGGGTCGAGGCGACCCGGATCGCCGAACGCAATCGCATCGCCCGGGACATGCACGACGTGCTTGCCCACCGGATCTCGCTGGTGGCGATGCACGCCGCCGCGGTCGGCTACCGGCCGGACCTGAGCCCGGGGGAGCGGCAGGAGGCGATGCGGACGATCGAGGACAACGCGCGGCTGGCCCTGCAGGAACTTCGTGAGGTGCTCGGGGTGCTGCGCGATCCGTCGGCGATCGTCGTTTCGCCGGATCCACCGCAGCCGCACATCGGCGACATCGCCGCCCTGGTCGAGGAGAGCCGGGCCGCCGGCATGCATGTCGACCTGGTCGAGGCCGTGGAGGCAGATCCCCCGTCGATGGTGGCGCAGACGGCGCACCGGGTCGTCCGCGAGGCGTTGACCAACGCCCGCAAGCACGCCCCGGACACCCGGGTCACCGTGTCGGTGGCGGGCGAACCGGGTGACGGGCTCGCGCTGCGGGTCACCAACCCGGCACCGCTGCGGCCGGGCGGAGCCGGGTTGCCGGGCGCCGGGCTGGGGCTGGTCGGTCTCACCGAGCGAGTCCAGACGGCGGGCGGCCGGATCAGCCACCAGCGGCGGGCCGACGGCGGGTTCGAACTGGCCGTGTGGCTACCGTGGCCGGCATGAATTCCATCCGGGTGGCGATCGTCGACGACGATCCGCTGGTGCGCACCGGGTTGTCGATGATCCTGGGCGGCGACCCGGAGCTGATCATCGTCGGGCAGGCGACCAACGGGGCCGAGGCGATCGGCCTGGTCGCCCGGGAACGCCCGGACGTCGTGCTGATGGACATTCGGATGCCGGTGCGGGACGGGCTCAGCGCCACCGAGGAGCTGGTGGCGGCGCCGGACGCGCCGCGGGTGATCGTGCTGACCACCTTCGACACCGACGAGATGGTGTTGCGGGCGCTGAGTCTGGGCGCGGCCGGGTTCCTGCTGAAGGACACCCCGCCGGACCAGCTGGTGGCAGCCGTGAAGACCGTGATCACCGGTGCGCCCACCCTGTCGCCGCAGGTGACTGCCCAGCTGATCGCGGCCGCCACCGGCCCGGAGCGGGTGGCCGGAAGCCAGGCTCGCGCCGCCGCCCGACGCCGACTGGCCGAGCTGACCGAGCGCGAGCTCGAGGTGGCCCGCGAGGTGGGGAAGGGTCAGACCAACGCCGAGATCGCCGCCGGGCTCTACATGTCCATCGCCACGGTCAAGGCGCACGTCGGCCGGTCGCTGAGCAAGATCGGTGCCGAGAACCGGGTGCAACTAGCCCTTCTCGTGCACGACGCCGAGTTCGACTAACCCTGGGGCGGGTCGACGACGAGCAGCACGGTATCCCGGGCGACGGTGCCGCCGGGCGCGGCCCGCAGTCCGCGGACGGTGCCGTCAATGGGTGCCACCAGCGCGTGCTCCATCTTCATCGCCTCGACGACGACGAGCCGCTGACCGGCGGCGACGGCCTGGCCCTCGGTGACGTCGACGACGGTGACGGTGCCCGGCATGGGGGAGCGGACCGGACCTCCTTCCCCCGCCGGGATGTGGTGCGCGGCCGCCAGCCGATCCTGCTCGCGGACCGCCCAGGTATGGCCGTCCCGGGACAGCCACAGCGTCGGTCCGTCCTGGGCGCGGGCGTAGCAGCGGGTGACGTCGTCGAACGTCACCTCCAGGTCCGCCCCGCCGGATCCCTGCGGAACATCGGCCGGTCTCGCACCGGCGGAAGTTCCGCGCCCGGCCGCCTCCCCATTTGAGCGCGGAACTTCGGACGGCCCCGGGCAAGCCGATGTTCCGCGGGCCCGCAGTGCGCGAGGTGCGGCGTCGCCGATCACCAGCTC
>DATDBV010000798.1:0-4539 GCA_036524715.1 Nakamurella sp.
GGGAAGGCCTTGCGGGCGGCGGCTTCCGCCTTCTTCCAGGCCGCCGGGTAGGCGGCGCGGGCGACGACGCGCCGCTCCCGGCAACCCTGGATCACCCGGCCGGCGGCGATGCCGGCGTGTGGGTCGCCGACCTCGTCGACCAGTTCCCGCAGCCGGTCCTCCAGCACGCAGGCGTCCTGATGGTCGCCGAGCACCTCCTGCAGGCCGGCCAATGCCTCGAGGAAGGCGCTCACGTCGCCCTTCTCGTGCAGGAGTTCGGCCGCGTAGCGGGACCGTTTGCCGTAGATCCGCAGTTCGTGCAACTCGTCGTTGGGCGGCTGCCGGCCGAAGGTCTTGTGCAGTTGGCGCTGCTCCTTGCGCAGTGTCCGCCATTCGCGGGCGGCCAGTTCGTGCAGGTCCGCCCAGGGATCGGCAACCGGCGGCTGGGCGGCCGCCTCCTCCAGTTCGGTGAGCAGCGCCTGGTATGACGGGTCGTCCAGCTCGCTCACCAGTCGGTCCCGACCGGCGATGCGTTCGGTCTCCAGCCGGCTGATCAGGTGCTCCAGGGCGCCGGTGTCCGGGTCGCCCAGCTGCGCGGCCTCCTGGTGCAGCCGGTCGATCATCACGTCGTGGTCGCGGATCACGCCGAGGGTGCCGGCCAGTTCGCGGACATCACCCCGCAACCGGTCGGTGGCGACCCGGTCCAGGGCGGGGCGGGCCGCCTTGAGGTAGGCACGCACCCGGCGGGTGGCGACCCGCATCTTGTGCACGTGCTCGATGTCGCCGCCGCGACGGCTGCCGTCCTCGTGGGCCTTGATGTCGGCGACGGCCTTGCCCAGCACCGGACCGATCGAGTCGGCGACGTCGGTCGGGATCAGGCCGGGTCGGCGTGGGGCCGGGCGCGGCGGGGCCAGGACCTGGTGGTCCAGCCCCTCGACGTCGGGGCCGCCCGCCGCGGCCGGTTCGGCCGGCGCGTGGATCGGCTGGGGAGCGTCCGGCGCGGGAGGCTTCTTCGACCGTTTCTTCGGTGCGGTGGCCTTGCCGTCGGGCTTGGGGCGCTCGTGCAGCGCGGCGTCGGTGAACATGTCCTGATGCACGATCGGTGCCGGCCGCGGCACTGCGCGAGTTCGGGGAGGCACCGCCGGATTATCTCTCACCGCGCCCCGCCGACCACTCGGACCCGCCGGGCTAGACCCGGACGCCACTACTGCGCGTGCAGGCTGGCGTTGAGCCCGCCCCAGGATCCGGCCCGCGGCACCGCCTCGACGCCGCCGGTCAACGAGTTCCGCCGGAACAGCAACCCGGCCGCGCCGGACAGGTCCCGGGCCTTGACCGTCCGCTGCTCGCCCTGGGCGATCAGGATGAGCTTGGTCCCGGCGGTCAGGTACAGCCCGGCCTCGACGACGCAGTCGTCGCCCAGCGAGATGCCGACCCCGGAGTTCGCGCCGAGCAGGCAGTGCGCCCCGATGGTCACCTGCTCCTTGCCGCCGCCGGAGAGGGTGCCCATGATCGACGCGCCGCCGCCGATGTCGCTGCCGTCGCCGACGACGACACCCTGGGAGATCCGGCCCTCCACCATCGAGGTGCCGACGGTGCCGGCGTTGAAGTTGCAGAAACCCTCGTGCATGACGGTCGTGCCGGCGGCCAGGTGCGCACCCAGCCTGACCCGGTCGGCGTGTGCGATCCGCACCCCGGCGGGGACCACGTAGTCGGTCATCCGCGGGAACTTGTCCACCCCGAACACGGACAGCCGGATGCCGGCCTCCAGGGCCTTGAGCCGGACCCGCTCCACGTCCTCCGGCGGAACCGGGCCGAGCGAGGTCCAGGCGTTGTTGGGCAGCATGGCGAAGATGCCGTCGAGGTTGATGGTGCGGGGCCGGACGAGCCGGGCCGAGAGCAGGTGCAGCCGCAGGTAAGCGTCCGCGGTGTCGGCGGGCGCGTCGGCCAGCGAGGCGATCCGGGTCTGCACCACCCGCAGCCCGACGTCGCGGATGTCGTCGGTGCGCTCGGCCAGCCGCAGCTCGGGCTGCTCGGCCGGCGGCGAACCGGGGTCGGTGACGAGCAGGCCGGGTGCCGGGTACCAGACGTCCAGCACCGTGCCGTCGGCGGTCACGGTGGCCAGGCCGGCGCCGAAGGCGCCGCCCTCGACCGTCGCCGATTGGGGAGTCGAATCGGGCGTCGAATCGGAGATCGCGGGTGCAGCGGTCATGGGCCGAGCCTATCGGCCGGCCGGTCATGGTGGGTCCACCCAGCCGCTCGCGGCCGGACCGGATCCATGATCGTTCGTCCGGTGATTGTCAAGTCGGATTCGCCACGGATGTGGACAACTGGGACCGAGGGCGCGTCGGCGGCGCCGGGATCGGCGAGTTGTCCACATCCGGGAAGAAGTCGTTGCCCGGGCGCCTCGGCCGGTCCACCGTTGCCACCATGGTCCAACGAACCGACGACGACACCCAGGTGGTCAGCCGCACCGCGCTGCTGGAACGGGGGATGTCGGACACCCAGATTCGCCAGTTGCGGGAACGGGGCGAACTCGTCTCCGTGCTGCCGGGCCTGTACCTGCCGGTCGATCCCGCCCATCGACCGGATCCGGCGAGCAGGCACCGGGCGACGTTGACCGTGGTGATCCCGCACCTGGCCGGCGAGCCGGTGGTCAGTCACGTGTCCGCCGCGATCGTGCACGGACTTCCGTTCTGCCACAGCGAGGTTCCGCCGTTGCACGTGACCAGACCGGACGCGGCGAAGTCTCGGCGCGGGGCCGCCGTCCGCCTGCACAAGGCGTCGCTGCACCCCTCCGAGGTTGTCGACCTGGGCGGGCTGGCGGTCACCTCGGCCGAGCGGACCGTCGTCGACTGCGCCCTGAGCATGCCGTTCGACCATGCGGTGGTGCTGGCCGACGCGGCGTTGCGTCGCGGTCTGGTCACCCGGCAATCACTGCAGGACCAGCTGTCCCGGCTGCGCCGGGTGCCGCAGAGCAGGCAGGCAGCGGTCGTGCTGGCGTTCGCCGACCCCCGCAGCGCGGGCCCCGGCGAGTCGTTCAGCCGGGTGCTGCTGCACAAGTGGGGCTTTCCGGTGCCTGCGCTGGCCGTGCCGGTGTCCGACGTGGACGGCCGTGCCCTCGGCGAGTTCGCGTTCGCCTTCCCCGACGGCCGGGTGCTCGGCGAGTTTGTCGACCGGCCCGAGGACGACCGGGTCGGGCCGCAGGAGCGGGAGATCGCCTTGTGGGACGTGGGATGGCGGCTGGTGCGGTGGTCGTGGCCCGCCCTGCGGTCGCCGGAGCCGTGGGCGGAGCGGCTGCGGTCGGTGCCGGCCGGACCACCGTCGGGACGGTGCTGATGCCGTCCCCGTCAGGGCGCGACGGTGATCCTGACCTCTCCCGGGCTCAGCGTCTCGTCACCCGACTGCCACTCGTTGTCGGTCCACACCTGCCGGTCGACGGCCACGTCGGTGATGTTCATGCCGGTGGCCTGGGCGACCGACCAGGCGGCCAGCGAACGCCCGGCCTCGTCGGGCGACATCCCCGCCACCGCCACGTCCACGGTGGCGGTCCGACCCTCGTCGGTGACGCCCTGCACGGTGATGCCGCCGAGTTCGGCGGCCGCCGCGGCCAGCGCGGCCGTCAGCTGCGGGGTCGCATCCTCGGCGCCGGCCGGGGCCGTCCGGTCCGGGGCCAGGGCGGTCGGCCGTTGGCCACCGGCCTGACAGCTCAAGGCCAGCGGGGTGGCGCCGGACAGGCTCCGGACCAGCGTCGTCGCCTGCGGCTCCCACTTGGCGTACGCGTCCGGGTAGGCAGACTGTTGCACCGCCTGAGCGGCCTCGGTCAACGGCAGATCCGGCCAGTCGTCGACCTGCAGGAGCGCGTCGTAGAACTGCCCGGCGGCATAGACGGGATCCAGGATCTCCTCCTGGGTGCCCCAGCCCTGGGAGGGCCGTTGCTGGAACAGGCCGACGGAGTCCCGGTCGCCGTCCTCGCGATTGCGCAGACTGGACTCCTGAAAGGCGGTGGCCACCGCGATGATCCGGCCCCGTTCGGGGATGCCACGGGACAGCCCGATCGCGTTGATCGTCGACGCGTGGTGCAACTGGACGACCGTGAGGTCGACCGCCGGAGACGCGCCCGAGTCGACCGTGACCCCCGGCACCGTGCACTCGGCGCCGTCGACGAAGCTGTTGCGCCAGATCAGCAGGCCACCGAAGACCCCGGCCGCGATCACGACGATCACCACGCCCACGATGAGGATCTTCACGCGCTTACGCATCGGCCTTGACGGTACTGTGCGGACGCCACGTGACGTCATCCGCCCGGACCGCCCGGACCTGCCGAACCGCGAGATCGCCTATGTCACATCGTATCTGCTGATGTCAACGAGGCGTCGCGCGCAACCGGTGTCGTGCGGCCGATGGCGGCCATCAATGACACGTGTGCGCAGGGTGTCTGCGCAATGCCGGCACCAAGGGCGTCGATCAAGATCATCCGAGCGTCGGCCGGATCGGGACGTATCCGCTGCTGTCGGTCGCCCGGACGCGGGTCGGGGATGGAGACGGACGAGGATCAGCGGT
>DATDBV010000799.1:0-4241 GCA_036524715.1 Nakamurella sp.
GGAGTGAGACCGCCATGACCGAAACCCCCCGTCCGGGTCCGGCGCCCCGCCACGTGTTCCGCGGCCCGTCCCCGGCGGCCCGCCGCTTCCTGGCCACCGAGGCCGCCGGGTCGGTGTTCCTGCTGATCGGCACGGTGTTGGCGCTGGCCTGGGCCAACTCGCCGTGGTCGCCGTCCTACACCGAGATGTGGCACTTGCCGGCCGGTTTCGGCTTCGGGCCGATCATCTTCGAGATGAGCCTGCAGCACTGGGTGAACGACGCCGCGATGGCGGTGTTCTTCTGCGTGATCGGACTGGAGATCACCCGGGAGATCGCCCAGGGAGACCTGCGGGACCGACGCACGGTGATGGTCCCGACCATCGGCGCGCTCGGCGGGCTGGTTGTCCCCATCGCCATCTACCTGCTGTTCAACCCGTCGGGGGAGGCCGCGCAGGGCTGGGGCGTGGTGATGTCCACCGACACCGCGTTCGTGCTCGGGGTGCTGGCGCTGTTCGGGCCGCGTTGCCCGGACCGCATCCGGGTGTTCCTGCTGACGCTGGCCATCGCCGACGACATCGGCGCGATCACCCTGATGGCGATCTTCTACACCGACGATCCGTCGCTGCCCGCGCTGGCCCTGTCCGTCCTGCTGGTCGGCGCCCTGCTCGCGCTGCGCTGGATCGGCGTCTGGCGGCTGTACCCGTACCTGCTCGTGGGGATCGCGCTGTGGTTCGCGGTGTACCAGTCGGGGGTGCACGCGACGCTGGCCGGCGTGGCCGTCGGGCTGATCATCCCGGCCACCCCGCCACCACAGTCGGTGATCGACCGCAGCGCGGCCTACAACCGGGCGCTGCGGGAGGCGCCGACCGCGGAGCGCGCTCGCCTGGCCGTCCTGGCCGCCGAATCGACCATCCCCGCCAACGACCGGCTGGAACGGTCGCTGCACCCGTGGTCGGCCTACGTGATCGTGCCGGTCTTCGCGTTCGCCAACGCCGGCGTGGTGCTCGACGGCGCGGCCCTGAGCGCGGCCCTCGGATCGTCGGTGACCTGGGGCGTCGCGGTCGCCCTGGTGCTCGGCAACACCGTGGGCATCACCGGCGCCGCGTTGCTGACCCTGCGGCTCGGCTGGGGCGCGCTGCCGGGCGGCGTCCGCTACTCACACCTGCTCGCCGCGTCGATGCTGGCCGGGATCGGCTTCACCATCTCGCTGTTCATCGCCGAACTGGCCTTCACCGACGCCGCACTGATGGAGCAGGCCAAGATCGGCATCCTGGCCGGCTCCCTGCTGGCCGCGGTGCTCGGCTCGACCACCCTGCGGGTGATGGGGAACCGATTCCCGATGTGCTCGCCGGGAGCGGACGAGTCGGCGCTGGCGCTACCCCCGCGGCCCTGGCGGCAACCGCAACCGGCCGCCCCGGGTCGCGCAGGACCGGACGGTGGCGGGGACCGCCGATAATGGCCGCATGACGGATTCGGTGATCGACCCGGGAGAGACGCGCCTCGACGGAGACGTGCCCCGCGAGGACGGTCTGGTCGACCACGTGCGGGGTGCCCTGGACGCCCCGGTCACCTTGACCGAGTACGGCGACTACGAATGCCCGTACTGCGCGGCGGCCAAGCCGGTGCTCGACGAGGTGGTCGCCGGGTCCGGCGGTGGTGTGCGGCTGATCTTCCGCAACTTCCCGCTGCACGAACTCCACCCCTTCGCGCTGACGGCCGCGCTGGCCGCCGAGGCCGCGGCGGCCCAGGGTGCGTTCTGGCCCATGCACGACGTGCTGTTCGCGCACCAGACGCGGCTGTCCGACTGGGATCTGGCCAAGTACGCGACCAAACTCGGCCTGGACGGGTCAAGGGTGATCGGCGATCCGGCCCAGCCCCACGGCGACAAGGTCGAGGCCGATTTCGCGCTCGGGCTGGCCGACGGCGTTCGGGGCACGCCGACCCTGCTCATCAACGGCCGGCTCTACGAGGGCCGGTTCGACGTCGCCGGTCTGCGCCGCGCCGTGGCCCAGGTGCCGACCTGAGCCAACCGATGAGCTAATCGGGCCCGCGAAGCGCCGTGCCCGCGTCCTTCCGCGGCCGGGAAAGCGTGCGCTCGTCCTGCCAGGCCCGCCACAGCTCGGTGTACTTTCCGCCCCTCGCGACGAGGTCGACGGGCGGACCCTCTTCGACCACCCGGCCCTGTTCCATGACGACGACCCGGTCGGCCCGGGCCGCCTGGTCGAGCCGATGCGCCACCAGCAGCGTGGTGCGACCCGCCCGCAGGCGGTCGATCGCCCGGTCCAGGTCGCGGGTGCCGGAACTGCCCGCCTCCGCCGTCGCCTCGTCCAGCACCAGCATCCCGGCCCCGGTCAGGTACGCCCGCGCCAGCGCCAGTCGCTGCGCCTCGAACGGGGACATCGAGCGCCCGCCGACCCCCACGACGGTGTCCAGGCCGTCCGGCAGTGACCGGACCCAGCTCCCCGCCCGCACCGCCTCCAGGGCGTCCGACAATTCCTCGTCCGTCGCTCCGGCCCGGGCAAGAAGCAGGTCCTCCCGCAGGGTTCCGCTGAACACGTGCGTCTCCTGGGTCACCAGCGCGACGCCGCGGGGCCCCGGTCCGACGGAACCGCCGACATCGTCCACCGAGCGGCCGACAGCGGTTCCGTCAATGGTGATCCGGCCCGTGTGCCCGTCCAGAACGCCGGCCACCAGGGCCGCGACGGTGCTCTTGCCCGCGCCGCTGCGGCCGACGACGGCGACCGTCTCGCCGGCCCGGACCGCGATGTCCACGTCGGTGAGCGCGACGGTGGACCCGTAGCGGAACCCGACCCCGCGCAGTTCGGCGGCGGCGGCCCGGCCCATGAGTCGCGGCCGGGGCTGCTCGGCGGGCAGCTGCAGGACGCCCACGAGCCGCGCCAGCCCGGCCGCGGCGCGCTGCAACTCGTCGAAGCCGCCGAGCACGTTGCTGACCGGCACGAACAGCTGGTGGAAGTACAGCGCGGCGGCGGTCGCCTGGCCGAGGGTGATGGCGCCGCTGCCGACGAGCGCGAAGCCGGCGGCGAGAACCGAGCCCAGGCCGACGAGTTCGGCCAGGTTCAGCCGGTTCCAGAATCGCACCTCGAGTCCGACGCCCCGCAGTTCGAGGTCCACCGCGCGGGTGCCCGCGTCGTCGACCGAGTCGCAGATCCGTCGCCGCCACCCCATCGCGCGGACGGTGTCGGCGGCGTCGACCGCCTCGAGGGTGCGCTCGGCCCGCAGCCCGACCGCGGCCCGGGCGGCCCCGTAGACCGGTGTCGAGCGGCGCAGATGAGTCCGCAGGGCCATCACCTGGATGGGTGCGGCCAGGGCTGCCGCGACCAGCATCCGCCAGTCGATCACCGCCAGCCCGGCGGCGGCCACCACGATCGAGAAGGCCGCGCCGACAAAGGTCGGAATCAACTCGGACACCGCGTCGCCGATGACCCGGGCGTCGCCGGTCACCCGGGCCACCAGATCGCCCCGACCGGCCGCCTCGACCCGCGACGTCGGCACCGCGATGGCCCGTGCCACGACCCGACCGCGCAGATCGGCCAGGATGCGTTCGCCGATGCGGGCCACGCCGATCGCCGCGCCGCAGTTCAGCGTGCCGTGCCCGATTCCGGCCACTCCCACCAGCAGCGCGAGCCGGGCGATGGCGGACGTGTGCCCGGACACGATCGCGTCGACGATCGCGCCCAGCAACGCGGGGATGGCCAGGGCCGCGACGGAGGCGCCGAGCAACAGCACGACGGTGACGGTCAGCGCCCACGGGCGGACCCGCAGCCCGCGGCCGAGTTCGGCCACCGTGCTGCGGGCGTCGGCGACCGGGAGTGCCGTGCTGATCACGTCGTCAGGGGCGGGTGCCGAATCGGTGTCGGGGCGCTCGCTCATCCCGCCGCCCTTCCAGGGCACCTCGCCAGCTCGGTCGCCCCGAAAGGGGCGCCGGGCCAAGGTTGCTGATGGTTCACTCGCTCGCGCTCGCTCATCCGGCGATTCGTTCGCGGTAGCGGGCGCTGCGAGTGGCCAGGTCGTGATGGGTGCCGGCGTCGGCCACCCGCCCGTCACGAAGCACCAGGACGTGGTCGGCCACGGCCAGCAGGGCGGGGCTGGCCGTCACGAGAAGTGTCGCGCCGCGCGCGCGGAACTCGCGGAGGCCGGCGGCGATCCCGAACTCGGTGACGGAATCGACCGCGCTGGTCGGATCGTGCAGCACCAGTATCGGGGCGTCGGTGGCCAGCGCTCGAGCCAGGATGAGCCGCTG
>DATDBV010000800.1:0-10761 GCA_036524715.1 Nakamurella sp.
AAGCGGCTCAGTTCGACGCTGGTCATGAAGAGCATCGCCGAGAGCCGAGCCCTGCCGGTGTAGGCCGGACGCGATCAGCGCCTGTCGTCGGCACCTCGCCCGGGTCAGGCGAACAGCTTGACCCGGCGGCTGCGCGGGCGATCACCCCAGAGGAGAGGCGGCCCACGGCGTCCGGCTTGCCTGACCGTCTTTGATCCTCCGCGCTGAGTTCACTCGTTGCGCTCGGATACCAGACCGGATCTAAATGCCAACTCGACCAGCCGCGCCCGCTTCTGATTCTGCGGCAGATCTTCCACGCCGAACTTTCCGAACAATGTGCGTAGATGGTTCTTGACACTGTCGATGCTGAGAAAGATCTCGTCCGCAATCTGCTGATTCGTCGCCGGAGTTGCGTAGAGTGAGCCTGAAATGTACGGCCGGCACAATGCCGTGATGACCTGCCGCTGGGTCGGCGACAGCGAATAAATGGTGACGATATTCTGTGCGACTATGGTGTCGGGTGAGGGCGTTGTGCGATTGGCGCGGTAGGAGAGCGTCGTCGCCCCCACGAGAACCACGTCGCCGTCCCGCAACCGGTGCCGTCCCGTCAACCGTTCACCGTTGACGTAGGTGCCGTTGCGGGACAGACCATTGTCGACCAGCACCCAGTCAGTTCCGATGTGTTCGAGTTGCGCATGCAATCGCGACACTTCGTGGTCCCACTCGAGGTGCAGATCGGAGCCTTCGGCACGTCCAATCGTCAGCCGCGGGCTTCCGGATCCCAGAACCGTCATCTGCTGTCGTCCCGCTTCGTCGCGGTAGAAGAGGTAGGGATCGGTCGTCTGACTACCGCTGCTCACCGCGTTGCTCCCCTCCTGCGCAGCTGAGGCTGGATCTCCATGGTCTCATGGCGGCGAACCGAGTAGCCACTTCTATCAACGCGTCCTGGGACCTGCGGCAGGAGACGCGTCGGCTGACTCCCCGCATGCGTGGCGTGCCCCACCGGCGTCCTCGGATTCGTGCGGTGGGTCGTCGCCGGGTCGTTACGCCCACCACCGCGTTCGGCGGCGAGACAGGTGCCAGAAGGCAACCCGTGCGGTGTCTTCGTCGTGCATAGCGCAATGTGGTTGTCAGTCCGGCACGGGTCCGTGATGATGGGTGGGTATTCCCGGCGTGAGACGCGAAATTGTGACGTAGCGCGACTTTCTGGGCGGGGAGGGTTACCGTGGGTTATGGTTTGCGGTTGGTGGGGGACGGCAGTCGAGAGCATGCGTGCAGGGCGCGAATCTACCGTGCACCGATCAACCCCGTGAATTACCTGGTTGATTAGATGGAGCCGCATCGGATTTCCGGAGAATCTTCGTGACCGACGATTCTTCTTCCGAGGGTTCCCGACGTCAACTATCGCCCTACATTGCCGTCGGCGCGCAGGTCGGCGCCTATCGGATCGAGGCCTTCCTGGACCGTGGCGGCATGGCGTCGATCTACGAGGCGACGGACCTCCGGCTGAACCGTACGGTTGCCCTGAAGGTGTTGGGCCATGAAGTATCGGACAACACCGATTTTCGCGAGCGGTTCATGCGAGAGTCCCGGTTCGCCGCCTCCCTTGATCACGCCAACATCGTTCCGATCTACGAGGCAGGTGAGGACGAGGGCCTGCTCTACATCGCAATGCGCTACGTGCGGGGCAGTAATCTGGCCGGACTACTGAAGACGAGCGGGGCGTTGGACCCGACGCGCGCGCTCGACATCCTGGCGCCGGTCGCCGATGCGTTGGACGCCGCCCACGGCGCCGGCCTGGTCCACGGCGACGTGAAGCCGGCGAACATCCTGCTGACCTCGCCGCTGGGACACGAACGCCACGAGCACGTCTACCTCACCGATTTTGGTTTGACCAAGCGCACCTCCGCGCTGACCAAGCTCACCGCGACCGGAAATTTCATCGGAACGATGGCCTACATCTCGCCCGAACAGATTCGCGGCGAACCGCTGGACGCCCGAACCGACATGTACGCCCTCGGCTGTGTCGGCTACGAATGCCTGACCGGAGTCCCGCCCTTCGTGCGGGACTCCCAGGCCGCGCTGTTGTGGGCGCATCTCAGCGATCCGGCCCCGTCGGTGTCGGTACACCGGCCCGACCTGGTGGCAGCCGACTCGGTCATTGCCAAAGCGCTCTCGAAGGATCCCCAGGATCGCTACGAGAACTGTGAGGAGTTCACTCAAATCCTCAGCGACGCGTTGTTGACCGGTCGCCACAGCGCGGTGCGGCTGCACGGGATGGCGCTCCCGACCGGTGAGTGGCGACCGCCGCGGGCAACCGCCCCGTCGGAAGAACATGAGTCGCCCGATGCGTCGGCGACCGACCACGACGACCACAGCGCCGAGCAGGATGGCCACGACGATCCGCCCGTGCCATCGCTGTCTCCGCCCCTCCTGGCGCACGATCGTCCACCGGACGCCGGGGCCGAACCCATCTCCCAGGAGTCACCAGATGTACCCGGATCAAGCGATGCCCCCGGATCAAGCGATGCCCCCGGACCGAGCGATAACCCCGTACCGAGCGAAGTTCCCCGGTCGAGGGCGCAGCCGTCCGGCCGGCCCCCGGTTGGCGCGGCTCCGATGAGCCGGCACCGACGGCACCGGCGCCGCACGGTACTGACCGTGGTCGCCGTGGCGTTGGCCGTCGCGGCGGTCATCGCCGCTGCCGTGGTCATCAGGCCGACGACTCAGACCGTTGGGGGCTCTGCGCAACCGGCGAGCGCGCCGGTCAGCCCTGACCCGACAGCTGCGACCGGCGAGACGAGTCCGATCACCACCCAGGCGACTACCGAATCGCCGCAGAGTGAGCCGCAACCCACGACGAACGTGCAGGCCGAGCCGGGCCCGCCGGTCCCACCTGTTGTTCCCGATCCGGCCCTGGCCATACCCACCTTCGACGGGGATCCGGTCAACGTCGGACCGACACCGGGATTCGTCGCCATTTCTCCGGATGGGCGCCTCGCCTATATTGCCCGTCGCGATGCCGGCGTCGTGAGCGTGATGGACACGTCGATCAACAAGGTTCTCGCCGAAGTACCGATGCCCGCAGGCCCCCCGCACTACATTGCTTTTGCGCCGGACGGCAGACACGCGTATGTCAGCGTCTACACGGCCGACCTGACGATCAACGCCGTCGCCGTCATGGACACTCGGACCACGAAACTGGTGGCGACCATTCCGGTCAACAAGAAGCCTTATGCACTGGCCGTGTCACCAGACCAAAAGTTCGTCTACGTCCCCAGCCATGATTCCGGGGTGATCGACATCATCGATATCGCCGCGAACAAGGTGGTGCAGAGTGTTCCCGTCGCCCCCAACCCCCATTGGGTCACTCTGGACGACGACGGCGCAAACGTGTACGTCGCCAATCACGACTCGAATGTGGTTTCGGTGCTGGACACCGCGTCGAACACGGTCACCACGACAATCCCGGTCGGGACGAGTCCGCACAGCATCGCCGTCTCCCCCGACGGGAACCAGGTGGCCGTCGTCTGCTTCACCAGCAACGACGTGTATTTCATCGACCGAAAGACCAATCAAGTCCTTGGCACAGTGTCGGTGGGTCGTAACCCCCAGGACCTCACGTACTCACCGGACGGGAAGTACGTATACACCGCGAACGTGGATCAGGGCACCGTCTCGGTCATCGATACCGAGACCAGGAACGTCACGGCCAACGTCCCGACGGACTCCCCGACCAGCGTCGCGATCCTGCCGAACGGTCGAAAAGCCTATATCACCAACCTCAACACCGGCACGCTCACCATCCTGAAATCCGGTGGTTAGTCGGTGAGGGGCGGCGGCGTACGACTGCGGTCCGCACTCGCGGTCATGTCCCTGCTGCTGGCGGCGTGTGGATCGACCACCCCGCAACCATTTCCGAGTGTGCAGACCGCAACTGTCGTGGCACCGAGCACGGCGCGGACAAGTGCCCAACCGTCCACTGCCCAACCGTCCGCTGCCCAAACGTCGGGTGCCCAACCGACGGCTGAGCGGCCGGCGAGCCAGGTGACCGAGCCGGGGGCGTTCGTCCACCTCGAGGCACTGCAACGGATCGCCGACGAGAACGGCGGCAATCGGGCCGCCGGGAGCGCCGGATACGAGGCGAGCGTCGAATATGTCGTGAGCACCCTGCGCGCCGACGGGTACGACGTCAGCACCCCGATGTACGACGGGTCGGACGGACGGGACGGCCCGGATGTGGCTCTCCGCAACGTCATTGCTCAGACCAACAGCGGAGACCCGGAATCCATCGTGATGATCGGCGCTCACCTGGATTCGGTCGAGGAGGGTCCCGGTATCGTCGATGATGGTTCGGGCGTGGCGGTGCTGCTGGAAATCGCCCATCAACTGGGCGCGGATTGCAAGTGCAGCCCCGGCGAAGCCGGGACGAGCCCCTGCGGCGAGCAGTGTGCGTCGATTCGAAATGGCGTGAGATTCGCCTTCTTCGGCTCGGAGGAAGACGGCGCGGTAGGGTCGCGGGGATATGTGAATAGCCTCTCGGCCGACGAACGCCGGAAAATCCGGCTGTACCTGAATGTGGACATGGTGGCGTCGCCCAATGCGGGCTACTTCGTGCAGGGGGGACAGGGCGACGACGAGTCGGCATCCGGACCACCCGGTTCGGCCGCGGTCGCCCGGGTCCTGGCCGACCAATTGACCAGCACCGGAGTGACGCCGGAGATCATCGAGTTCGTGGGCGATGACGAGGCGCCGTTCGTCGAGGCGGGGATTCCGGCTGCGGGTGCGGAGAACGGTGATCGCAAGGAGAAGACCGAGGATCAGGCCTTGGCCTGGGGCGGTCAGGCCGGCGAGGTGTACGACGAGTGCTATCACCGCGCCTGTGATCGCCTGGACAACGTGAATCGCGTCGTGCTGGATCACCACCTGCGCGCCATCGCGGGCACCGTGGCCCACTTCGCGAATTCGACCGAGGAACCCTTTGGATGAGCCGCCAGCACCGCAGGGCGCCCCGCACTGCCGTGCGCCGGCTGCAGCAACCAGCTGGCGTCGAACACGTCGAAGGACACCTGCGTGGCGGCCAGCACCGCGACGGCACCCGCGTACCCCGCGATGCGAAGGTCGGTCATCCGGCAGGCGACACCGGGGCTCCCGTCCAGCGACACGAGGGCGGCCGCAGCCACCGGCGGGGTCACCTCGATCGACGTCATCGGCCGACGCAGCCCGTCACCCGTCGCCTTGAGCACGGACTCCTTTCTCGTCCAGTAGGCGTAGAAGTCAGCCGCCGTGCCGACGTGTCGCAGTTCGGACTCGGTGCACACGGTCGACACCAGATCGGCGTGCCCGACCCCGAGCTGTTCGACATCCACGCCGACCGGTCCCGCCGTCGTGACTGCGACGGCGACGACATCGCCGCTGTGCGAGATGGACACCTCCAGGTCGCTCCCCGGCAGTCGAGGACGGCCGTGCGAATCCCCGCAAGAATCGCAGGTGCGGTCGACCACGACGGCCGACGCCCCGACCCCGGTTGCCCGGCCGACGACGGCGCGCAGCAGAACCGCGGCCAAGGTGAACCGGTCACGGTCGGCGGCGATGCGGTACCGACCGCGACGCCCGGCTTCGATGCTGTCCAACTGGTTGCGATGCATGTCCTGCAGGTGCCGGCGGTGTGCGACATAGACCGAGCAGCGAGCCGATCCGGAGGTGATCTCGTTCAGGTGCTGCATGGTGATCTCGCTCAGGCAGCCCGCGAATCGGTGATCAGGTCGTCCGCGGAGGTGAGGACGTCCTCACCGTAGGCGTCAACCAGCCAGTTCGACTGGTAAACGGTGTCCAGGTAACGCTCACCGAGGTCCGGGGAGATGGCCACGGCGGTGAGCTTCCCGGTGTCGTGCTGCGCCAACCACCGTGCCGCACCACTGACAACCGTTCCGGTCGAGCCGCCGAACAGGAATCCGCTTCGGGCCATGCGGTGACAGGTCCGGACGGTGTCCGCCTCCGCGACATGAACCACGTCATCGACATAGGACTCGTCCAGCAGCGGCGGTCGGGTTCCCATGCCCAGACCAGGGATCATGCGCGGTCCCGGGGCTGTGCCGAAGCTCACCGAGCCCACCGAGTCCACCGCAACGATCCGCACCGGTCGATGCCACTCGCGGAAGTACCGGGCGCAGCCCATCAGGGTTCCGGTGGTTCCTGCCCCGACGAAAAGCACGTCCAGTTGCGGAAACTGGCGGGCGATCGCCGGCGCGGTGCGGCGGTAGTGAGCCAGCCAATTGTTCGGGTTCGAGTATTGGTTGAGCCAGACACAGCGGTCGTCTGCCGCGCACATGGCGCGGACATAGTTGATCCGGGCGCCGACCAAACCGCCCACGGGGTCCGGTTCGTCGATGACGTGCACCCGAGCGCCCAGCGCTTCCATCATCAGCCTGGTGGTGAGGTTGCAGCGGCGGTCCGTCACGCAGACGAAGCGATAGCCCTTGCTGGCCGCGATCATGCTGAGCGCCACACCCAGATTGCCGGACGAGGACTCGACCAGGACGGAATCCGGCTTCAGGATCCCAATTCGCTCGGCTGCCTCCACCATCTCCATGGCGGCCTTCAGCTTGATCGACCCGGCGAAGTTGAATCCTTCGCACTTCAGGAGCAGCGGATGTCCCAGCGTCGGCCGCAGGTCCACGTAGAGCTCGTCTTCGTTGTAGCCGTACGGTGAGGTCACGACTGGCACGATGGACTCCTTTGATCTGTAGCTGGCACCCGGGCGGTCGCACGCATTTCTCGAAACCGCGATACCGGTATGGATTCCGCTCCGTCGTACATGACAAGCATGGGCTGCCGAACCGGATCGGAATAGGGATCCGAGTGGTGCTTGTCCTGCGACGCAGGGTGAAGCCCTTTACCCCATTGGTGTGTATCGAGGTCCTGAGAACGCGCAAGAGCCGGGCGGTGACCCGAACCTTCGGTCACCGCCCGGCGGGTGAACGGTCGCCTATCGCAAGGTCCGCAACCGGGGTGACCGCCCTCGGGTCCGTCGCCCTGCCGATTGCTGCCGGCGCGGGCGACGCTCCGCGGGGAGGCCGGTGGCTGCCGCCGGTCCGTACCGATGACGTTCGTGGAAGAAATCGTCGATGACGGTCAACGCGCCGGCTCGGACAACCTCGTCGTAGACGAACTTGCCGACGGCGAGGTCCAGCACACCGAGGCCGAACGGCGAGAACACCACCGTCCGGTCTGCGGGTACCCGCACTCGGCCGTCGATCACATCGCAGAGCGTGCCTGACAGGAAGTCGCGGCTCCCGGTGATCTGCTCCGCGAGGTGAGTCGACGTATTCGCCTTCTGGCAGTGCTCGACGTCGTCGACGATATTCGTTGCCGTGAGCAGAACCTCCGGTGCGAGATCACGCAGGGACACGTGCAGCACGAGAGGATGGTGATCGAACCAGGACGGTTCGGTGACATGGGGCGCTGCGGCGACGGTGGCGATGACGACCAGATCGCTGGTTCGGATCAGCTCCTCGGCGCTGTCGCGCACGGTGATTTCGCTGTCGCCGCCGGATTGCTCGAGGTAGTCGATGAATCCCGCCGTGCTCTCGGCGGAAAGATCATGCACACCGATCTCGTCCAACGACCATCCGGTGCCGATGAGGAAGGTGTGGATGTAGCGGGCGATCAGCCCGGTCCCGAGGAAGCCCACCCGCCGCGGTCGCGGTCGGTCACGACTGAGCCGGTCCGCAGCCAGCGCGGCAGAGGCGGCGGTCCGGGTCGCGCTGATGATCGAGCTCTCCAGACAGGCGAACGGGTAACCGGTGTCGTGGTCGTTGAGGATCAGTACGGCGGAGGCCCTGGGGATCCCGGCCGCCACGTTGTCCGGGAAGCTGGAGATCCACTTCAGGCCATCGACGCGCACCTGCCCGCCGACCGATGCGGGCAGCGCAATGATGCGTGCCGACGGACGGTCGGGGAAGCGCAGGAAGTACGACGGGGGGTTCACCGAATCGCCGGCACCGTGCACCAGGTAGGTGCTCTCGACCAGTTCCATGATCTGCTTTTCCCGGCCGTGCAGGGCCTGCCGGACCTGCGCCCCGGATATCACCGAAAACTCCGGCATGGAAAGGGGTTCCGTCGGTGACGGGGCGGCGGGCAATGATCGTGCGGTGGTCACCGGTCGCTCATCCCCACCACGATTTCACGGGGTCCGGTGAAGGCCTCTCGACTGTGCGCGGTCCGTACGTTGTCGACAAGCAGAAGGTCTCCGGCCTGCCAGGGTTCACGCACCGTGTTGGCCTCGTACGCGTTGTTCAGCAATTGCACGACGTCGGCACCGATGGGTTCGCCGTCACCGAACCGGGTGTTGAACGGGAGGCCGTCGGAACCGTAGATGTCCACCAGATACTCGTGGACCTCGGGCGCCATCGTCCATTCGTTGAGGAAGCCGATCTGGTTGAACCAGCACCCATGCCCGGTCACCGGATGCGCAACGACGGCCCGGCGTCGCTGCCAGGTGCGCAGGCCACCATCACGTTGCCACTGGAACTCGATACTGTTCGCCCGGCAGTAGGCCTCCACCGCACCGCGGTCATTGGTGCCGAAGGCGTCCGCGAAGGATGCCCCGAGATCGTCGTTGTAGCTGCGGGTGAGCAGCCAACCCTGCTGTTCGAACCGCTGCACCAAGCCTGGCGGCAACGATTCGAGGACGGCAGTGGAGTCGGCAACCGCCGTGGCGCCGCCGGTGGTGGGCGCCGTGAGGCAGGCGAACATCATCAGCGTCGGCGGCTGCAGCACGTAGCTCAGCTCGTGATGCATGCACATCGGTTGGTTCGACGGCCATTTCGACGACGAGTAGACGCCTTCCGAGTAGGACTGCCGGGACGCGAAGGCCTCCTTCTCGATGAGCAGGCCGGCCGGTGCGAGTTGTCGGAAGACCGCGCCGACCTCCGCGGCGTGCCGCAGTCGCAGGCCTCGGACCATGACCGATCCCTGTTCGATGACCAGGGAACGAAGCGCGTCCCGGTTTTCCGCGGCCCACCGCGGGGTATCGACGACGCCGTCCACCCGCAGGATGGGCGGACTTCCGGGTCGCCGGTCGAGATGTGCTGTCGGTGATGGGTTCAGCATGGCCAGTTCCTCTCAGCGGGTGGGTACTGCGGTGGCGGAAAGTGCGAGCTGGTCGGCGATCTGTTGCACGACCTGCGCCGTCTGCGCGGGCCGGGTGCGGATGAAGTAATGACCGCCGTCCGGCAGTACCTGCAGGGCGACGTGTTCGGCCAGGACATCCCAGTCACGGTGCCGGTGGGCGAAGTCGGCCGTGATCGGGTCATCCGCGGCGACGACCACGCTGACCGGGGTCGACAGGCGCGGCGCCTGCTGCGTCTGCAGGGTGTCGATCAGGTACCGATGCGCGGTCACGCAGTCATGGCGGTAGGCGGCCCCGACCCGCTCGGCACCCTGGGCGTCCAGATCACCCAGCGCGGCGACACCGCCGTCGGCGATCAACCCGTCGGCGATGTCGGCGTTGCTCCGCCCGGTCAGCTCGATGCTTGCGGCGTGCCTGGTGGCGGCGTCACCGATCAGCTGGGCGCCGACGAACACCTGCTGCACCTGAACCGGGCCGCCCTGCAGCCTTCTGGCCGTCTCGATGGCCAGGACGGCACCCGAAGAGTGGCCCCACAGCATGACCCCGCGCAGGCCGAGCCGGGTGATCTCGTCCGCAACCTGCTCACCGGTCTGCTCGACCGAGGCGAACGGGGTCGGCTCGACGGCCACGTCGTGTCCGGGCAACTCCACCCCGTAGACGGCAATACCGTTGTCGCGCAGGGCATTGGCCATCTGTTGGTAGTTCACCGCGTTACCGCCCGCGTACGGAAAGCACACCAGCGCGACCGGAGGCGAACACATCGGCTCGGAGAGCGGCTGAAGGAGCCCGGTGCGACGCGGGGTCCGTCCGTCGATCAGCGCCGCAAGGTCCGCGAGGACCGGGTGTCGGGTGACGTCGGCCAGGGACACTGCCCGGTCCAACGTGATGGCCAGCTTGACCGCCGACAGGGAGGAGCCGCCGCAATCGAAGAAGAAGTGGTCGTGGCGGCCGATCTGGTCCTGCGGCGTCCCCAGCACCTTGGCCCAGGCGGTCGCCAGTTTGTGTTCGGTCGGAGTGATCGGAGTCTCGTGGGTCTCTTCGGCAACGTCGAGGGTGCCGGCCAGCAGGGTCAGTGCCTTCCGGTCGATCTTGCTGTTGGCGGTCAGCGGGAGACACTCGCGCCGGTGGAACGCCGACGGCACCATGTATTCGGGCAGTGACCTGGCCAGCCGATCCCGGAGCAGGTCGATGCCCAGTTCTTCGGGACCTGAATAGAAGGCGACCAGCTGCTTGCTGTGGTCGGCTCGTTCGGCAACCACGACGGCGGCGTCACGCACACCGGGCACCCGCAGCAGGGCGTTGTCGATCTCACCGATCTCGATCCGGAAACCGCGAATCTTGACCTGGCTGTCCCGGCGACCGAGGAACTCCAGTTTCCCGTCGGGCAGCCACCGCCCGTAGTCCCCGGCCTGGTAGAGCCGATTGCCCGCATGGTGGGGATCCGCCGAGAAGGACAGCCGGGTGCGCTCCGGGTCGTTGACGTAGCCGCGGCCGACGCAGATTCCGGAGAACACGATCGCGCCGGGGGCGCCGAGCGGTACCGGCGCCAGATGCTCGTCCACGACGTAGATCCGGACGTTGTTCACGGGCCGCCCCAGGGGGACCCGACCGCCATCGGGTGCCCGGTCCATGATCTCGTGGTTGGTGTC
>DATDBV010000801.1:0-5776 GCA_036524715.1 Nakamurella sp.
CGGCGCGGCCGGTCGTCCGGACGCAAGGACACCGGCGGGGCGACCGATGCCGGCCCGCCGTCCATCGACGAAGGCGTCGACGAGACCGGAGCCTCGATCGATGAGGCCGGAGTCTCGGTCGATGAGGCCGGAGTCTCGGTCGATGAGGCCGAAGCATCGATCGACGAGCCGGCCGACCAGGATGACTCTGGCGATGGGGCGGCCCGCCGCCGCCGTCGACGTGGCCGCCGGGGGCGCGGCCGGGTCGCCGACGGCGACGATCAGGCGGACGGCGACGAGGAATCCGAACGGGGCGTTCCCGCCGAGCCGGCGGGCGACGGCGCCGAGACGACCGAGACGACCGAGACCGGGGAGACCGGGGAGACCGCCGAGATCGGGGACGAGACCGACGAGGACGCGGCGCAGCCGGCCGACTCCGACGAGGAGGTCGCCGCGGGCGGCACCCGGCGCCGGCGCCGGCGCCGCCGCCGGTCGTCCGGCGACGACGCGACCCCGCGCGAAGACGACCCGGACAACACGGTCGTGCACGTACGGGAGCCGCGCGGCTCGGCCCCGTCTTCGACGGCCTCGAATGAGGTGCAGGGGGTCCGTGGCTCGACCCGGCTGGAGGCCAAGCGGCAGCGGCGGCGCGACTCCCGGGAATCGTCCCGGCGTCGTCCACAGATCCTCACGGAGGCCGAGTTCCTGGCCCGCCGGGAGTCCGTCGAGCGGGTCATGGCGGTCCGCCAGCGTGGCGAGCTCGCGCAGGTCGCGCTGCTCGAGGACGGCATCCTGGTCGAGCACTTCGTCTCCCAGACCGGGGCCGATTCGCTCATCGGTAGCGTCTTCCTGGGCAAGGTGCAAAACGTGCTGCCCTCGATGGAGGCGGCGTTCGTCGACATCGGGCGCGGGCGCAACGCGGTCATCTACGCCGGCGAGGTCAACTGGGACGCCGCCGGCCTCGGCGGCAAGGCACGGCGCATCGAATCGGCGCTGTCCAGCGGCGACACCATCCTGGCCCAGGTGTCCAAGGATCCGGTCGGGCACAAGGGCGCCCGGCTGACCACCCAGATCTCGTTGCCCGGCCGGTTCCTGGTGTACGTGCCGGGCGGCGGGGCCACCGGTATCTCCCGCAAGCTGCCCGACACCGAGCGCAAACGACTCAAGGGCATCCTCGACCGGATCGTGCCCGAGGACGCCGGCGTCATCATCCGAACCGCCGCCGAGGGTGTGTCGGAGGAGGAGCTGGCCCGCGACGTCGAGCGGCTCAAGGCCCAGTGGGAGGAGATCTCCCGCCGGGCGCAGGCCAAGGGCAGCGCCCCGACCCTTCTGTACGCCGAGCCGGGGACGCTGATCAAGGTCGTCCGTGACCTGTTCAACTCCGACATCACTCGACTGGTGGTGGACGGCGACGGGGACGCTGACAGGGACGCAGACCCAGCGTGGGAGTCCGTTCACGACTACGTCAACGCGGTCGCGCCCGAGCTGGCCGACCGGTTGGTCCGCTGGGACCATGGCGGCGCCGACGTCTTCGCCAACTATCGGATCGACGAGCAGATCGCGAAGGCACTGGAGCGCAAGGTGCACCTGCCCTCCGGTGGTTCGCTGGTCATCGACCGGACCGAGGCGATGACCGTCGTCGACGTCAACACCGGCAAGTACACCGGTTCAGGCGGCAACCTCGAGGAGACCGTCACCAAGAACAACCTGGAGGCGGCCGAGGAGATCGTGCGGCAGCTGCGACTGCGCGACATCGGCGGCATCATCGTCGTCGACTTCATCGACATGGTGCTGGAGTCGAACCGGGAGCTGGTGATGCGGCGCCTGACCGAGGCGCTGGGTCGGGACCGGACCCGGCACCAGGTGGCCGAGGTCACCTCGCTCGGCCTGGTGCAGATGACCCGCAAGCGGATGGGCACCGGGCTGGTCGAGGCGTTCTCCGAGCCCTGCCCGCACTGCGGCGGCCGGGGCATCGTGCTGCACGACCTGCCCCTGGCTACGACGCCGGAACAGCAGCCGAGTACCGAACGGCGGGGCAAGGGCCGCCGCCGGGGTCGCGACGGCGGCCGCGGGCCGATCGCGGAGGAGATCGTCATCCCCCGGGTGGAGATGGCGGCCGGTCGCCGGCCCGATCCCCGTGGACCCAAGCCACCGCCACTGTCGGGGCCGCACGCCGACGAGGCCGAACCGTTCGTGGACGGCCGAGAAGACGTGCGGGACGACGGGCAGGACGAGGCCGTTCTGGTGGCAGCCGTCGCCGACGCGGCCTCGTCGGCGGCCGAGGCCACCGACGAGGCGGGTGAGCCGATCGATGACCGGCTCGGCACGTCGGACGACGAGCCCGCCACGGGGGAATCGGCCGGGATGGTCGAGCCCGAGTCGGACGCCGACACGGCCGAACCCGAGTTGGTCGAACCCGAGTCGGTCGAACCCGAGTCGGTCGCCGACACGGTCGAACCCGAGTCGGTCGCCGCATCGGTCGAGCCCGACACCACCGAGCCCGAGTCGGTTGAGCCTGAGTCGGTCGAGCCCGATCAGGCCGTGGTCGTTGTCGAGCCGGCACCGACCCCGCCGGCGACCCCCCCGGCGGCCGAGCCGCTCGTGCGTCGCCGCCGGGCCGCGGGCCGTCCGGCCGGGGCGCCGTCGACCGCGACCGCCGTTGACATCGTGGTCGCCGAGACGTCGACCACCGGCAACGGGTCCGGGGCCGACCATGATCAGCACACCGGCGGATACCTGATCATCGACGACGGCGAGGACCGGGCCCGGCCAACGCGCCGAGCGGCGTCTCGCCCGGCCGGCCCGACGGCGGACGACGAGGCGGCGGTGGTCACGGTGGCTCCGCCGTCGTGAGCTGTCGTGACCGCGCCGTGAGTCCCGACCGCGTTGCGGGCGCCGGTTTGCCCCGGCTGACCGTGCCGCGTACTCTGGACGATCGGCACGCCGCGACGCGGCGGACTTTGTACTGCCCTGGTTCACCGGCCGAGCACGGTGAACGGAACGCTGTCCGGCGTTCGCGGGGCGTGCCTGGCAAGGCATGACAGCAAGCATTGACAGCAGGCATTGACAGCAGTGGGACGTGCTCGGCCCCACACCCGATACGGCAAGAGGCAGGAAGGCGCGTCTGATGTACGCGATCGTCAAGACCGGCGGCAAGCAGTACAAGGTCGCCGAGGGCGACGTCATCGAGGTCGAGAAGCTCAAGGGTGACCCGGGCGCTGCGGTGACCCTGCCGGCCGTGCTGGTGGTGGACGGCTCGGCGGTCACCGCCGAAGCGGACGCCCTGGCAAGGGTGTCGGTGGCCGGCGAGGTCGTCGCCCACACCAAGGGCCCGAAAATCGTCATCCACAAGTTCAAGAACAAGACCGGCTACCACAAGCGGCAGGGCCATCGTCAGCCATTGACCAAGGTCCGGGTCACCGGCATCTCGCTCGGCTGACCAGGTAGAAGGAGAAGCCGACATGGCACATAAGAAGGGCGCGTCCAGCTCCCGCAACGGTCGTGACTCCAACGCGCAGCGGCTCGGGGTCAAGCGGTTCGGTGGGCAGTCGGTCAACGCGGGCGAGATCATCATCCGGCAGCGGGGCACGAAGTTCCACCCTGGCGAGGGCGTCGGCCGTGGTCGCGACGACACCCTGTTCGCGCTGGTCGCGGGCCAGGTGACGTTCGGCACCAAGCGTGGTCGCAAGACCGTGAACATCGTGACCCCGGAGCCGGCCGCCGTTCCGGAGCCGGCCGCCGTCTGACGCATTTGCAGTGACCTCGACAGGGGCGGCCCGCATCGACGGGACCGCCCCTTTCGTGGTTTGGGCATTCTTGCTCCCGCCCCGGGAAAGGAGGCGACCATGGCCCGATTCGTGGATCACGCGGTGCTGCACCTGCAGGCCGGCAACGGCGGTCACGGCTGCGCCTCCGTGCACCGGGAGAAGTTCCGGCCGCTGGGCGGTCCGGACGGTGGGGACGGCGGCAACGGCGGTGACGTCACCCTCGTCGTCGACGACAGCGTGCACACCCTGCTGGACTTCCACTTCCGGCCGCACGCCAAGGCCGGCAACGGCCGTCCCGGCCAGGGGGACAACAAGGACGGGGCCAACGGCGACGGCCTGGAGTTGAAGGTGCCCTCCGGCACCGTGGTGCTCTCGCCCGCCGGGAAAGTGCTGGCCGACCTGGTCGGCGCCGGGTCCCGGTACATCGCGGCCCGCGGCGGTCGTGGCGGTCTGGGCAACGCGGCCCTGGCCTCACGGGCCCGCAAGGCCCCCGGCTTCGCGCTGCTCGGTGAGCCGGGTGAGTCCGCCGAAGTGGTGCTGGAACTCAAGTCGGTCGCCGATGTCGGCCTGGTCGGCTTTCCCAGCGCCGGCAAGTCCTCGCTGGTCTCGGTGCTGTCCGCGGCCCGGCCGAAGATCGCCGACTACCCGTTCACCACCCTGGAGCCGAACCTGGGTGTGGTCACCGCCGGTTCCGAGGTGTTCACCGTCGCCGACGTGCCCGGACTGATCCCCGGCGCCAGTCAGGGCAAGGGCCTGGGGTTGGAGTTCCTCCGGCACATCGAGCGGTGCTCGGTGCTCGCACACGTCATCGACTGCGCGACGTACGAGTCCGGCCGCGACCCGCTATCCGACATCATGGCGCTGGAATTCGAGCTGGCCGAGTACGGCGCCGATCTGGCCGGCGACCTGACCGAGAAGCCCCGGTTGGTCGTGCTGAACAAGATCGACGTGCCGGAGGCCCGGGAACTGGCCGAATTCGTCCGGCCCGACCTTGAGGCGGCCGGCTACCGGGTGTTCCTGATCTCCGCGGTCACCCACGAGGGACTGGCCGAGCTGAAGTTCGCGATGGCGCAGGCTGTCGCCGCGGACCGGGCCGCCCGCCCGGCGGCGCCCGCCCCACGGGTCGTCGTGCGGCCGAAACCGGTGGACTCCGAGGAGTTCCAGGTCTCCGTGGACCCCGAGGTGGAGGGCGGCTTCGTGGTCACCGGGGCCCGGCCCGAGCGGTGGATCCGGCAGACCGACTTCACCAACGAGGAGGCCGTCGGCTACCTCGCCGACCGGCTGGCCCGGCTCGGCGTCGAGGAACAGCTGGCGGCGATCGGTGCGCCGCCCGGCGCGCCGGTCACCATCGGCGACATCACCTTCGACTGGGAGCCGACGACGCTGGCCGGCGTGGACACCGTGCCCATCACCGCGCGCGGCACCGACCAGCGGCTGGACCGCAGCGATCGGGTCGGGGCCGCCGAACGCAAGGCCATGCACCGGCTGCGCCGCGGGTTGGACGTCGAGGGACACGAACTCGACTGCGGCGACGGATCGAACTCGTGACGGTGCAGCACACCCTTTCCGCGCCCCGGTTGGCGGTCGGCCGGGCCAAGGTCGTGGTGGTCAAGGTCGGCTCCTCGTCGCTGACCACCTCCACCGGCGGCCTGGACCCCGCCCGGCTCGACGGGTTGGTGGACGCGGTGGCCGCGCGGGTGGCCGCCGGCTCGCAGGTGGTGCTGGTGTCGTCCGGGGCGATCGCCGCCGGGCTGTCCCCATTGGGCCTGCCGCGCCGGCCGCGCGACCTGGCGACCCAGCAGGCGGCCGCGTCGGTCGGGCAGCAGCTGCTCGCCCACCGGTACGCCTCGTCCTTCGCCCGCTACCGGCTGACCGTCGGACAGGTGCTGCTGACCAGCGACGACGTCGTCCGCCGGGCCCATTACCGCAACGCCCAGCGCACCTTCGGCAAGCTCCTGTCGTTCGGGGTGGTGCCGGTGGTGAACGAGAACGACACGGTGGCCACCGCGGAGATCAAGTTCGGCGACAAC
>DATDBV010000802.1:0-11452 GCA_036524715.1 Nakamurella sp.
AGGCTCATCACGTGGAAGTGGACGTCGATCGGCCGGACCTTCTCGGCCTCCAGGATCCACCGTGAGGTGACCCAGGCGAACGGGCAGGCGGGGTCGAACCAGAAGTCGGCCCGGTCGGTCGGGGTGGTCTGGGTGGAGTCGTCAGCGGTGTCGGGGGTCACCGTCGCCTGGCTCATCGGGTTGTCTCCTCATGGGTGCATGGTCGAACACCGGCCCTCTCGGCCGTTCGCCTGGGTAACCATCTCGGCCCGGCCGGTATTCCCGCCGGAGGGGTCGGAGGCCGCCACTACACTCCGCACGGGTGATCGGCCGATCACGTTGCTTCGAAGGGAATCGCATGGCCCAGCCCCCGAATCTGACCCGCGACCAGGCCCGGGAGCGGTCGGCCACGATCACTGCCTCCGCCTACGACATCACGATCGACCTCACCGACGGCGCCGGCGGTCCCGGCGAGAAGACCTACACCACCGAGGCCGTGGTCACCTTCACGGCCGACCCGGGCGCGAGCACCTTCCTCGACTTCGTCGGCGACGGCATCGCCACCGCCACCCTGAACGGCCGGGACCTGGACGTGTCCGGCTGGACCAGCACCGACGGGCTCGTTCTCGACGGCCTGGCGGCCGAGAACGAGCTGACGATCGGCGCGGTGGGCGTGTACACGAACACCGGCGAGGGCCTGCACCGGTTCGTCGATCCGGTCGACGGCGCGGTGTACCTCTACTCCCAGTTCGAGACGGCTGACGCCAAGCGGCTCTACCCCTGTTTCGACCAGCCCGACCTCAAGGCCCGCTTCACCTTCACGGTGACCGCGCCGGCCGACTGGCAGGTGGTGTCCAACGGTGCCACCGTGGCCGCCGAGCCGGCTCCCGGCGGCGGCACCAGGCACACCTTCGCCGCCACCGAGCCGATGAGCACCTACGTGACCGCGCTGGTGGCCGGGCCGT
The DNA here is from genome assembly GCA_036524715.1 of Nakamurella sp. GTDB lineage: Bacteria > Actinomycetota > Actinomycetes > Mycobacteriales > Nakamurellaceae > Nakamurella. The sequence goes on from DATDBV010000802.1 coordinate 945, forward strand.
ACCACGTCGTCCGCGACCATCACGACGGCATCGACCTGGGCATCTTCTGCCGGTCGACGCTGGCCGAGCACCTGGACGCCGAGCGGCTGTTCACCCAGACCAAGCAGGGCTTCGACTTCTTCCACCGGGCGTTCGGGGTGCGGTACCCGTTCGGCAAGTACGACCAACTCTTCGTGCCGGAGTTCAACGCCGGCGCGATGGAGAACGCCGGCGCGGTCACCTTCCGCGAGGAGTACGTGTTCCGGTCCCGGGTGACCAGATACCTGTACGAGCGGCGTTGCGAAACCGTGCTGCACGAGATGGCCCACATGTGGTTCGGCGACCTGGTCACCATGCGCTGGTGGGACGACCTGTGGCTGAACGAGTCGTTCGCCACCTGGGCGTCGGTGGTGGCGCAGGTGAACGCGACCGAGTACACCTCGGCGTGGACCACGTTCGCCAACTCCGAGAAGTCGTGGGCCTACGTGCAGGATCAGCTGCCGTCCACCCATCCGATCGCCGCCGACATGGTCGATCTGGCCGCGGTGGAGGTGAACTTCGACGGCATCACCTACGCCAAGGGCGCCAGCGTGCTCAAGCAGCTCGCTGCTTTCGTGGGGTACGAGGAGTTCCTGGCGGGCCTGCGCGACTACTTCGCCGCGCACGCCTTCGACAACGCCACCCTGACCGACCTGCTGGATGCGCTGGAGCGCACCTCCGGCCGGGACCTGCGGACCTGGGCGCAGGCGTGGCTGCAGACCACCGGCCTGAACACCATCAACGCCGATTTCGATGTCGAGCGCGTGGACGGTATCGAGGTGCTCACCCGGTTCGAGCTGGTGCAGTCCGGGGCCGAACCGGGCGCCGGGGAGCGCCGGCCACATCGGCTGGCCGTCGGCCTCTACGACCGGGACGGCGGCGGGAAGCTGACCCGGACGCACCGGGTGGAGCTGGACGTGACCGGCGAGCGGACCCCGGTCCCGGACCTGGTGGGCCGGGCCCGCGGCGCGCTGGTGCTGGTCAACGACGACGACCTGACCTACTGCAAGGCCCGGCTCGATCCGGCGTCCCTGGACACCACGATCGACTCGATCGCCGACGTCGCCGAGTCGCTGCCGCGCACCCTGCTCTGGTCGGCCGTGTGGGAGATGACCCGCGACGCGCTGATGCGGGCCCGCGACTTCATCACCCTGGCCTCGCGGGGCCTGGCCACCGAGGACCAGGTCGGGGTGCTGCAGCGGGTGCTCGGTCAGTTGCAGGTGTCGGTCGGCTCGTATGCGAACCCCGAGTGGGCGGCGTCGACCGGTTGGCCGTCGGTCACCGCGACACTGCGGGAGCTCGCGTCGTCCGCCCCGGAGGGCAGCGACACCCAGCTGTCGGCGGTGCAGGCGCTGAGCGCAGCGAAGCTGGACTCCACCCTGCTGACCGAGATCGCCGGTTGGCGGGACGGCTCCGCCCCGCTGCCCGGGCTCACCGTGGACACCGACCTGTCGTGGACCCTGCTGGGGGCGTTGGTCGCGCACGGCGCGGCCGGCGTCGACGAGATCCAGACGGCCGAGGCGGCCGACCCGACGGCGTCCGGCCAGCGCAAGGCCACCCAGGTACGGGCGCTGATCCCGACCGCGGACAACAAGGCGGCCGTGTGGGACCGGCTGATCAACGACGACGGGATGGCCAACGCCCTGCAGGACGCGGCGATCGCCGGTTTCTCCCACCCGGCCCAAGCGTCGCTGCTCGCACCGTTCACCGAGCAGTACTTCGACGTGGTCGGGCAGGTGTGGGAGCGGCGGTCCAGCGAGGTCGCGCAGAAGGTGGCGGTCGGTTTGTTCCCCCGCTGGGCAATCGCCCGGTCCACCGTCGACCGGGCATTGGCCTGGGCCGAGGACGACCATCCGACCGCGCTCAAGCGCCTGGTCTCGGAGGGTCGCGCCGGGGTGGAGCGGTCGCTGCGGGCCCGGGCGGCCGACGCCGGCTGACCGTCGGGCAGAGGCAACCGCCCCCGCGCCGGTCGGCACGGGGGCGGTTGCGCCGAAACGAGTTCAGCTCACCAGGTGGAGCGTTCCGGCAGGGTGCCGGCCTGATCGGCCAGGATGCGGACCCCGGTGATCAGGGCGCCGGCGATGTCGCCGTCGGTACAGGAGGAGACCACCCCGAGCACGGCCAGCCGGGCGGCCCGATCACTGACCCGACGGGCGGCCTCGGGTCCGGTGACGACCTCGACCACCCGCTGACCCGGGGACACGGCCAGCAGGGCGGCGTACGGGGCGTCCGGGCCGAGCCCGTCCAGCAGGTTCTCGGCCGACGCCGCGGTGTTGCTGCCCAGGTCACCGAGGTAGGCCGAGAACCGCAGGCCGGTGAATCGCTCGGCCTCCCGGATCACGTCGTCGAGCAGTTCGAGCTGGCTGGTGGTCAGCGGATGATCGTCGCTGCCGGTCGGTCCGACAGGCCGATTCCAGTTGACCAGTCCCGGTCCGGTGGCCGGAATCACGTCACCATGTGCCATGTGCGCCACCCCCCTGGCCGAGCCGATTGTCGGCGGACGCGGACGCCACGATCGGCTGGTCACCCGCCCACCACTGCGGTGGATAGTCCCAGGACTGACCCGGGCGGTAGCGCTGCCGCTTGTGCCGTCCCGGGACCATGGTCAACAGCGCAATGGTTCCGTAGATCAACACGGGGATCCCGACGAACACCGCGATGGTCTGGATGATGCTCACCCGCATACGGTAACCGACGCCCAGGCGACCGGCCCCCTGACCCTGCCGAGCTCCCCGGCCGCGCCGATCCGAGGCCGCTTGGCGGATGGATCCGCAGGTCAGGCGGCGGATGGGAGCCACGGCTCCCATGCCGGGTCGGATTCCTCGTTGCCCCACATCCGCCCCAGCACGCCTCGGCGGGGCGGTCCGGGAGTGGTCGTCAACGACCAGCCGAGTTCCTCGATCAGCCGGTCGGCCTTGCGCGCGTTGCAGCGCGCGCAGCAGGCGACGCAGTTCTCCCAGGTGTGCGCGCCACCCCGGCTGCGGGGCAGCACATGGTCCACCGTGTCGGCCCGGCCCGGGCAATAGGCGCACCGCCGGCCGTCACGCTTGAGCACCCCGGCCCGGGTGACGGCCGGCGGCGCGGGATAGGGCACCCGAACGTAACGTCGTAGCCGCACCACCGCGGGCACAGCCAGCGCCACCGACGGGGAGCGGACCAGTCCGTCCGGGCGCTCCACCAGGCACTCCGCCTTGCCGGCCACCACCAGCACCAGGGCCCGGCGACCGGTCACCACGGCGAGCGGTTCATGGCTGGCGTTGAGCAGCAGCACCCGCAGCACACTCACGTGGCGCACCGGTTCGGGCTCGCGATGCTGGCTCGGGCCCGGCAGAGGACGAACGGGCGCGGGACCTCGACCGGCGTGACCGGCAGGTTTCATCCGTACCTCCCGCGGTGCAGTGGACCGGAGGGAACAGCGAGGAAGACCGGGGGCCGAAAAACGACCCGTCACCGACGAGAATAACCGGCAGGCCCGGGCATCCCGGGCACCGGATGGAGCGTCAGTCACAAAGGGCTGCCCAGGACGAGCCGCGCCTGCGACACCCCGACCGACATCGAAACGACACCGACACCGACACCGAAACCCGACACCGACACCGACACCGAGGACCTGAGAAAATATGGAGATCACCCCGCCGGAGTGCGCGGCCGATCCCGGATCGCTGTGCCAGTGGGTCTGGGACAACACCGGAGCCGACTACCTGGCCAGCAACAGCGACGAGTTCGTCTCGACCACCCTGCACATCCTGGCGATCCTGCTGATCGCGTTCGCCGTACGGTTCCTGATCTACCGGGCGATCAACCGGCTCACCCGGCTGTCCAACAACGACGACACCTCCGCCGCGATGCGACCCTTGCGGGCCGGGGCCAGGTTCGCCCTGGCCGGCGGGATGGCCGCGGACCGCCGGGCGCAGCGGACCCGGGCGGTCGGGTCGCTGCTCAAGTCGGTGACGTCGTTCGTGGTGATCTGCGTCGCCGGCGTGCTGATCCTGGCCGAACTCGGCTTCGACGTCGCGCCGATCCTGACGTCCGCCGGCATCGCCGGGGTCGCCCTGGCCTTCGGTGCGCAGAACCTGGTCCGGGACTTCCTCGCCGGCATCTTCATGACCCTGGAGGACCAGTACGGGGTCGGCGACACCGTGGATCTGGGCTCGGCCAGCGGGACGGTGGTGGCGGTCAGCCTGCGGACGACCACGCTGCGCGCCGGGGACGGCACCATCTGGCACGTCCGCAACGGCGAGGTGCTGCGAGTCGGCAACGCCAGCCAGGGTCGGGCCGTGGTGACGATCCCGGTGACCGTCCCCTACGACTCGGACACCGACCGGGCCGGCACCATCGCGTTGCAGCAGGCCACCGGGGTGGCCGAATCCCCCGAGTTCGAGGCGTCGATCCTGGAACCGCCCACACTGCTGGGCATCACCGACGTCGCCCCTGGCACGATCACCATCGGGATCGAGGCCACCGTGCTCACCGGCGACAAGGAGGGGTACACCCGGGCCGTCCGGGCAGCCATCCGCTCCGCGTTCGAACGCACCCGCCAGGACGATCCGACGGCCGACTTCCGTCCCCCCGTGCTGGTCGGCGGCCCGGCGGCAGAGCCGAAGGAGTAGCGACATGGGCCGAGATCCAGGTGACCCGGTGCGCAAGACTGTGCCGGTGACGAGCCCGAAGACGTTCTACGACGAGGTGGGCGGCCATGCCGTGTTCACTGGCATCGTGCACCGCTTCTACCAGGTGGTGGCCGACGACCCGGTGCTGCGACCGCTGTACCCGGAGCAGGATCTCGGCCCGGCCGAGGTTCGGCTGCGGATGTTCCTCGAGCAGTACTGGGGCGGTCCGCGGACCTACTCCGACCAGCGTGGCCATCCGCGGCTGCGGATGCGGCACGCCCCCTTCGTCATCGGGCTGCGCGAACGCGACCACTGGCTCGCCGCGATGAAGGTCGCGGTCGACGGGGCCGGCCTGGACGACGAGCACCACGAGCGGCTGTGGGGATACCTGGAGATGGCCGCCGACAGCATGGTGAACTCCCTGCACTGAGAGGTGTTCACCCGGCCGGGTGAGCAGCACCGTGTCGGCGTGGCGCGACCCGGATCGTCGCTGCGCGAATGATCCCATTGACCGATGCAGCGCTGGACCGGCCGGGCCGTGCTGGCCGGCGCACTGGCGGTGCTGGCGTCGGCCGCGGTGGCCTGCGCGTCGCCGGGCGCGGAGCACCGTGCGCTGCCCGGTCAGACGGTCGGCCTGGCAGCGCTGGGGAACCCACCGGCGGGCTCCACCGCGTCCGCTGGGCCGTCACCCAGCACCGCGGCCCGGGTCACCGTGCCCGAGTTGACCAACGCCGGCACCATCGCGAACCTGACCGCGCCGGCGGTCACGGTGCCCGCCACCACGACAGCATCGACGCCGGCATCGACGACCGCCACGACGCCGGCACCGACGCCGGCACCGCCCGCACCCGAGCCGGCGACCGCGCCGCCGCCCGGGACCGCGCCCGCCCCGGAAACCACCCCGGCACCTTCGCCGACACCCGTCGTCGCGCCCTACACCACGGTGCTGGGCTGGACCGGCGAAGGCAAGGTCGCGTATCTGACGTTCGACGACGGCCCTGGGCCGGCCACCGGCCAGATCCTGGACATCCTGGCGACCAAGGGCGTGCAGGCCACGTTCTGCGTCGTCGGCCGGAAGGTCGCCGAGAACCCCGGAATGACCCGCCGGATCGTCGCCGACGGCCACACCCTGTGCAATCACAGCTGGGACCATCCGGCCGGGTTCGACACGCTCGCCCCCGATGTCCTGAACGGGCAGATCGGCCGCACCCAGGACGCGATCATCGCGGCCACCGGACACCCGGCACGGTATCTGCGGGCACCCGAGGGCCGATTCGGTGACCCGACCGGCACCGTGCATCAGGCCGGACAGCAGGCTCGCACGCTGCTGCTGGGCTGGGCGATCGACTCCCGGGACTGGACGAAACCCGGTGCCGGCGCGATCGTGTCGATTGTGGTCGGCTCGGTGAGTCCGGGCGCGATCATCCTGATGCACGACGCCGGCGGCGCCGATCGCCAGCAGACCATCGAGGCGCTGCCCGGTGTCGTCGACGGCCTGCGCGCCGCCGGGTACACGCTGCTCCCCCTCCCGGCGGATCCCGCCGGCTGACCGATCAGATCAGCAACGGCAGCAGGGCGTGCCGGCGGCGAACGACCGCGCCGAACCGGGCGTCGATGCGGGCCCAGGCGTCGGTCGCGCTGATCCGCACCTGCTCCCCCGGCACGGACGGGGCGAACCCCATGCCGGACAACGCGAATACCATCCGCAGGTTGATCACCACCCGCATCCCGGCACCACTGACGGTGAGCACCTCGGTGTCCAGCAGTGCGGTGGACGCGGCGCCGGCCGGGCCCGGCCGGTCCCGCGCCCCGGTCGCGCCCTCCTCGGCCAGCGCGGCCAACACGGTGGCCGGGACCTCGTCCACGGTGACCCAGCCATCCGGCGGCGGCAGTTGGGACCGCCACGAGGCGTCGATCGACGGGCCGGGGTCGACCTCGTCGGCCCGGGACACGGCCAACCCGGCCAGCAGGTTGCCGGCATGCACGGTGACGTCGGCGGGAGTGACCGAGCCGCGGACGGCACGGGTGACCAGGGCGTCGAACGGGGTCGTCGCCCAAAGCCGGACCAGGTCCGCGTCGGCCCGCAGCCGGATCGGCCCGGACGCGTCCCACCGGGCGACCCGACCGGCGAACGCGGTTGCGTCCTCCCGGTCCTCCCCGTCCGCCAGGATCAGCCGCGCCATGCCGCCGCGCCGTCCGCAGTCGCCACCGGATGCAGGAAGCGGCCCAGGTACGACAGCTCGCGCTCGTCCATCCGACGCGGCTTGAACGTCACCGGGTCCACCGGGACCAGCACCGTGGACGCGGTGGCCGCGGTCGCGCCGGCCTGGCTGAGGACGTAGTCGATGGTGAAGGACGCGTTGCCCAGCTTGGTCACCCCCATCGAGACGGTCACCGGCAGCTCCATCCCGATGGGCCGCTTGTAGTCGATCTCCAGCCGGGCGACCACGATGCCCTCGGTGAGACGGTCGACGCCGTGTCGTGCGGCCTCGGCGAACAGCCAGTCGACCCTGGCCTCCTCCATCAGCGTGACGGTCCGGGCGTTGTTGACGTGCCGGAAGGCGTCCAGGTCCGACCAGCGGACCCGGACCTGCGTCACATATCTACTCATCCATGATCATCCCGACTCCATCACAGCCGCACCACGCTCCCCATCCTTCGCCCGTGCAGTCTGCCGCACGGGCGGCAGCGGACGAATCAGCGGATCATCGACCGGATCTCGCGGGCGGCCACCGACAGCTCGGCCAGGTCGGTGACCGACACGCGGCTGATCTCGCCGAGCGTGCGCCGGGCCCGGGCCAGCCGCGACTTGTTCTGCTTCTCCCACTGTTCGATCTTGGCCTGCGCGTCCTGCTCCGGTGACGTGGTGGACAGCACGTCGGCGGTAAGCAGCCGCAGCGACCGGTACAGGTCGTCACGCAGGGCCTGGCGGGCCAGCGCGTGCCAGCGGTCGCCGCGTTCGAGCCCGGAGACCGAGGTCAGCAGGTGGTCGAAGTCCAGGTGCGCGGACAGCGCGTACAGCAGTTGTGCGCACTCCGACAGGTCCCGGCCGCTGTTCGCGGCGACATCCACCGCGTCCAGCAGGCTGTAGGTGTGCAGCCCGTAGGCGACGGTCTCGGCCAGCCCGCGCGGGGCGCCCGCGCCGGTCAGCTCGACGATCTCGGCCTGCACCGTCGCCATGTCCTCGCCCTGCACGAGCGTGGCCAGCCGCGGCGTCATCTGCTCAACCGGTCCCGCGTACCGCTCGATCTCGGCCCGCACGTCCAGCGGCTGCGGGCGCTGGGTGAGCATCCAGCGCGCCGTCCGGTCCAGCAGGCGACGCACCCGAAGGGTGATGGTGTCCTGGGTGAGCGCCGGCGCCTTGTTGTTCATCGCCGCCACCTGCCGCCACACGCTGGGCAGGTCGAAGACGGTGCTGGCGATCGTGTAGGCGCGGATGGCGTCGTTCGGGGTCGCCGCCATCTCCTCCTCGAGCCGGAACGCGAACGTGATGCCCGCGCGGTTGACCATCTCGTTGACGGTCTCGGTGGTGATGATCTCCCGGGCCAGCGGATGCTCGGTGATCGCCGCGCGCGCGACCGCCGAGCCGTCCCGCATGGCCCGCGGAAAGTACTCGGGCAGCCGGTGGGCGAACGCCGGATCGTCCGGCAACCGACCCTTGAGCATCGCCAACGACAGGCCGGCCTTGACATAGGCCAGCAGCACGCACAGCTCCGGGCAGGCCAGGCCCTCGCCGGCGGCGAGCCGCGCGTTGAGCTGGGCGTGGCCGGGTAGGAACTCCAGGGCCCGGTCCAGCCGACCCGATTCGACCATCGCGTCGATCAGCCGGGAGTGCACCGACAACATCGCCGGAGCGTGCAGCCTCGACGCACCGAGCACCCGGTTCTGCCCCCTGTTGTCGGCCAGCACCAGGTCTGCCACCTCGTCGGTCATCGACGACAGCAGTTCCAGCCGCCCGGCCTCGTCCAGGTCGTCGCGCTCCATCCGGTATTGCAGGGCGATCTTGATGTTCACCTCGTGGTCGGAGGTGTCCACGCCGGCGGAGTTGTCGATGGCGTCGGTGTTGACCCGGCCGCCGCCCCGGGCGAACTCGATCCGGCCAAGCTGCGTGACCCCGAGATTGCCGCCCTCGCCGACCACCTTGACCCGCAGGTCGGCCCCGTCCACCCGGACCGCGTCATTTGCCTTGTCCCCCACCGACAGGTTCTGTTCGGTGGACGCCTTGATGTAGGTGCCGATGCCGCCGTTCCACAGCAGGTCGGCCGGGGTCAGCAGGATCGCCCGGATCAGCTCGGTCGGGGTGAGCGCGGTGACGTCCTCGGCCAGGCCCAGCACCTGGCGCATCTGCGGGGTGATGGCGATCGACTTGGCGGTGCGCGGGAACACCCCGCCACCCTCCGAGATCAACTCGGTGTTGTAGTCCGCCCAGGACGAGCGGGGCAGCTCGAACAACCGCAGCCGCTCGACGAAGGACTCCCCGACGTCCGGGGTGGGATCGACGAACACATGCCGATGGTCGAAGGCGGCGACCAGCTTGATGTGCTGGGACAGCAACATCCCGTTGCCGAACACGTCGCCGGACATATCGCCGACACCCACACAGGTGAAGTCCTGCGTCTGGGTGTCGACGCCCAGCTCCCGGAAGTGGTGCTTGACCGATTCCCAGGCGCCGCGAGCGGTGATGCCCATCGCCTTGTGGTCGTAACCGACGCTTCCGCCGGAGGCGAACGCGTCGTCCAGCCAGAAGCCGAAGTCGTTGGCGACACCGTTGGCGATGTCGGAGAACGTCGCGGTGCCCTTGTCCGCGGCCACCACCAGGTACGAGTCGTCGTCGTCCCGGCGCACCACTCGCTCGGGCGGCACGATCGCCCCGACCTGCCGGTTGTCGGTCAGGTCGAGCAGCCCGGCAATGAACATCCGGTAGCAGGCCACCCCCTCGGCCAGGTGCTGTTCCCGGTCGGTCTGCGGGTCGCCGGTCGGCGCCGGCGGCCTTTTGACCACGAAGCCGCCCTTGGCGCCCACCGGCACGATGACCGCGTTCTTGACCTCCTGGGCCTTGACCAGGCCGAGGATCTCGGTGCGGAAGTCTTCGGGCCGGTCGGACCAGCGCAACCCGCCCCTGGCCACGTCGCCGAACCTCAGGTGCACGCCCTCCAGTCGCGGAGAATAGACCCAGATCTCATGGGCGGGAACGGGTTTGGGTATGCCCGGGATCTTGCCCGGGGCCAGCTTGATGGACAGGAAATCGCGGTTGCCTTGCTCGTCGGCCCGGTACTCGTTGGTGCGCATCGTTGACGTGATCACCGACAGCAGGGTGCGCAGGATCCGGTCGGCGTCCAGGCTGGTCACCGCGTCCAGGGCATGGGTGATCGACCCCGCGAGCCGGCTCGCCTCGGCCTGCCGCCCCTCGTCGTCCCCGGGGAACCCGTCCGGGTCGAACTGCACCGCGAAGAGTGCGGCCAGGTCCGCGGTGATCTCCGGGTGGTTGCTCAGCACCTGCTCGACGTACCGCTCGGTGTAGGGGGTTCCGATCTGCCGCAGGTAGTGCACATAGGACCGCAGCACCGCCACCTCGCGCCAGGTCAGCCCGGCGGCCAGCACCAGCTGGTTGAACCCGTCCACCTCGGCCCGCCCGGACCACGACGCGATGAACGCCTCGGACATCCGGGTGCGCAGCTCGTCGTCGGCGGCGCCCTTCGACGCCGCCTCGGCGGGGAACGCGAGCCCGAAGTCGTAGATCCGGGACGGCTCGCCCTCGCCCCGGCGCACCTCGAACGGCCGCTCGTCCAGGACGTCGGCACCGAGGGTCTGCAGCACGGGCAGCGCCCGGCTCAGGGTGACCGCGCCCTGCGTGACGTACAGCTTGAGCCGCCAGTCGCC
>DATDBV010000803.1:0-4920 GCA_036524715.1 Nakamurella sp.
GCCTGCAGCAGGGCCACGCCGCCACCGGCGACGATGCCCTCCTCGACGGCGGCCTTGGCGTTGCGCACCGCGTCCTCGATGCGGTGCTTGCGCTCCTTGAGCTCCACCTCGGTGGCGGCTCCGGCCTTGATCACCGCAACGCCGCCGGCCAGCTTGGCCAGCCGCTCCTGCAGCTTCTCCCGGTCGTAGTCAGAGTCGCTCTTCTCGATCTCCGAGCGGATCTGCGCGACCCGGCCGGCGATCTGCTCGCCGTCACCGGCACCGTCGACGATGGTCGTCTCGTCCTTGGTGACGACGATCTTGCGGGCCTGACCCAGCAGGGCGATGTCGGTGTTCTCCAGCTTGAGGCCGACGTCCTCGCTGATGACCTGGCCACCGGTGAGGATGGCAATGTCCTGCAGCATGGCCTTGCGGCGATCACCGAAGCCCGGAGCCTTGACGGCGACCGACTTGAAGGTGCCGCGGATCTTGTTGACCACCAGGGTCGCCAGGGCCTCGCCCTCGACGTCCTCGGCGATGATCAGCAGCGGCTTGCCGGACTGGATGACCTTCTCCAGGAGCGGGAGAAGGTCCTTGACCGCGGAGATCTTCGAGCCGTACAGCAGGATGTAGGCATCCTCCAGGACCGCCTCCTGGCGCTCCTGGTCGGTGGCGAAATACAGCGAGGTGTAGCCCTTGTCGAAGCGCATGCCCTCGGTGAGCTCCAGCTCCAGCCCGAAGGTGTTGCTCTCCTCGACGGTGATGACGCCTTCCTTGCCCACCTTGTCCATCGCCTCGGCGATCAGCTCGCCGATCGAGTTGTCGGCCGCGGAGATGGACGCGGTGGCCGCGATCTGCTCCTTGGTCTCGACCTCCTTGGCGTCCAGGAGCAGCTGGGCGGAGACGGCCTCGACGGCCTTCTCGATGCCCTTCTTCAGCGCCATCGGGTTCGCACCCGCGGCCACGTTGCGCAGGCCCTCACGGACCAGCGCCTGGGCCAGGACGGTCGCGGTGGTCGTGCCGTCACCGGCGACGTCGTCGGTCTTCTTGGCCACTTCCTTGACGAGCTCGGCCCCGATCTTCTCGTACGGGTCCTCGAGCTCGATCTCCTTGGCGATCGACACACCATCGTTGGTGATGGTGGGCGCGCCCCACTTCTTCTCCAGGACGACGTTGCGGCCGCGGGGCCCCAAGGTCACCCTGACGGCGTCGGCGAGGGTGTTCATCCCCCGCTCGAGGCCGCGACGCGCTTCCTCGTCGAAAGCGATCAACTTGGACATGAGGTGTTGGTCCTCCAGGTTCGCCGGACCAGCGGGCCCTGTCGGCCCGGTCCGGTCAGCAGCATTCGGATGGTGCTCGGTCGGCACTGGCGCCCGCGACGGACGAATCCACCGACAAGCTCGCATATGCCGAACCTGCCCGTGGCTTCTCACCCCACCGACCTGGCACTCGTTAGATCAGAGTGCCAATCCAGGTTTAGCACTCGACCGCGGAGAGTGCAAGGCGTGCGGGCCGCGCGGGCGGGCGCGCGCCGAATAGGCTCTGCCCATGGTGCAGACAGGGGCCGACCCGGGAGCCGGGCCGGTCGAACTGCGGGTGCTCACCGGGCCCAACCTCTACTTCCCGCGGCCGGCGGTCAAACTGACCCTGGACGCCACCGGGGTTCTGGGTGCCGATCCCGCACAGGTCGTCGCCTGGCAGCGGGCGCTGCGGGTGCGCGAACCGACCGTCGGGTTGCCCCACTCACCGGCCCGCGCGGTGGCCGCCGCGGAGTTGGCCGCGGCCGTGGTCCGCCGCGCCGCCGGTCGGCTGCGCACCCGGGTCGCGGCGGTCGGCCGACCGGGTGACGACGACACGATCGTGGTCGCCTACCCGTTCCGGCACCGGGCCACCGCCGAGCTGTTCGGCGAGGCCGTCGCCGGGGCGTTCGCCGGCATCACCCAGCACGGCACGGACCCCGAGGCTGCCCTCGACCGGATCCCCGACGAGCTGGCCGGGCACGACCCGGGCGAGACGATCGACCCGCTGCGCCCGTCGATTCCGGTCATCGCCGTCACCGGGACCAACGGCAAGACCACCACCACCCGGCTGATCGCCCACCTGGTCAGGACCGGTGGCCGGACCCCGGGCTGGTCGTCCACCGACGGCATCTTCATCGACGGGGTCGAGGTCGAGTCCGGCGACTGGTCGGGCCCCGGCGGCGCCGGGCGGGTGCTGGCCGACCCGTCCGTACAGGTCGCGGTCACCGAGACGGCCCGCGGCGGGATCCTGCTGCGCGGGGTGGGCACCGCCGTCAACGACGTCTCGGTGGTCACCAACATCAGCGCCGACCACCTGGGCCTGCTGGGCGTGCACACCCTCGAGCAGCTGGCCGAGGTCAAGTCGGTGGTCGTCCGGATCACCAAGCCCAGCGGCTGGACCGTGCTGAACGCGGACGATCCGCTGGTCCGGGCGATGCGGTCGGTCTCCCGGGCCAAACCGTGGTTCTTCTCCCCCGACCGGGACAACCCCTACCTGGACGACGCGCTGGAGGCCGGCGGCCGGGCGATCACCGTGATCGACGGGAAGATCGTCATCCTCGGCCGCGGGCACGACCCGACCGAGGTGGTCGACGTGGCCGACGTACCGGTCACGATGGCCGGCGCATCGACGGTGAACACGGCGAACGCGCTGGCCGCGACGGCGGCGGCGGTCGCCGTCGGGGTGCCGCTGGACGCCGTCCGGCAGGGTCTGCGGACGTTCACCACCGGGGCCGAGCACAACGCGGGCCGGCTCAATGTCTACGCGGTCCACGGCACGACCGTCGTGCTCGATCTGGCCCACAACGAGGCATCACTGGCGTCGCTGCTGTCCGTCGCAGGCGCCCTCAGACTGCCCGGCGGCGATCTGGCAGTCGTGCTGGGCACGGCCGGTGACCGGCCGGACGAGGCCATCCACGCGATGGGTGCGATGGCCGCCCGGGCCGCCGACCGGCTGGTGGTGGCCCGCCGCACCAGGTACACCCGAGGCCGGCCGGTCGGTGAGATGGAGGCGGTCTGGCGGGCGGGCGCGGCCGAGGCCGGGGTGGTCGAGGTCGATGAGTCCGCCGACGAGTTCAGCGGGTTGACCCGGCTGCTGGACGCCGGACTGCCGGCGGGATCCGTCGTCGCGGTGTGCGCGCTGGAGCACCGCACCCAGATGGTGGGGGAGATCGCTCGCCGAGGCGGCGGGGAGATGTCGGCACGAGAGGTCGCCGAGCGGGTGCGCGATGTCGGCGCCGGATGACGCCACCAACGCCCGCGAACACCGGGGCAGGGTGAAGCTCACCGCACCCGCGGCGCCCCCACGTACATCATCCGGGCAGCATCCCTGAGCAATTGGCCGTGCACCGCGTCGACGTGGTCGGCGACCGCGGCGGTAGACGATCCCACCACCGGCGGGCTGAACCGTCCGTGATGCACCCTGTCACCCGGTCCGGTGATCATCCAATCGACGGAGCGGGAGGAACCCACCTCGGACAGATGACGCACCAGCGCGGCGGCGGCGCTGTCCGGCGTGTCCGTCACCGTATCGAGGCCGGCGGTACTGCAAAGTGAATACTGCACAGAACTCATCCGTGATCCTCCCCAACGCGCGGCGGCCGGCACCGGCCTCCAGACCGTACCGCAGCGACGCGAAGCCGCATCCTCGGAAACGGGTGATATTCCAGCGGTTCTCGGTGACCGCACGCATTGCGTGAGGTCAGGCAGGATGATGCCCATGCGCAGCGTCGAGGAACACGCCCGGGTCATCGCGGACCTCCTGTCCCCCACCGATGTCGAAGCGACAACGTTGACCCGGGCGCAGGGTTTGGTGCTGGGCGCCGACCTGCTCGCCCCGCTGGACCTGCCGCCGTTCGCGAACTCGGCGATGGACGGATACGCCGTCCGGGCGGCGGACGTGCAGGCCCTGCCGACCGTGCTGCCGGTGACGCAGGACATCCCCGCCGGACGCACCGACGTCGCCCCCCTGCAACCCGGCTCCGCGGCCCGGATCATGACCGGTGCGCCCCTGCCGCCCGGCGCCGACCTGATCGTCCAGGTCGAACGCACCGACGGCGGTGACCGGCGGGTCCGCATCGACAGCGCCCCCGCCCCCGGCACCCACATCCGCAGGATCGGCGAGGACGTGCACCGCGGCGACGTCGTGCTGGCCGCCGGGACGGTCATCGGCGCGCCGCAGATCGGGGTCGCCGCCGCGCTCGGGTGCCCGGAGCTCCCGGTGCGCCGGCCGCTGCGGGCGCTGGTGCTGTCCACCGGAACCGAACTGGTCGCCCCCGGCAACCCGCTCGAGCCGGGGCAGATCTACGAGTCCAACGCGCCCATGCTGGCCGCCGCGCTGGCCGCGATCCACGCGGAGGCGACGATCGAGCACTTCGTCGCCGATGACGTGGACGCGCTGCGGGCCGGCCTGGACAGGGCGGCCGACGGTGGCCACGAGGGAGTGGATCTGATCATCACGACGGGCGGGGTGTCGGCCGGGGCCTACGAGGTGGTCAAGGACGCCCTGACCGGGCAGGGCATCGAGTTCGCCAAGGTGGCGATGCAGCCGGGGATGCCGCAGGGCGCCGGCCGCTACCGCGGGGTGCCGATGGTGACGCTGCCCGGCAACCCGGTCAGCTCGTACGTCTCGTTCGAGGTGTTCCTGCGCCCGTCGATCCGGGCCGCGATGGGTCACCCGGACGTCACCCGACCGACCGTCAGCGCCCCGCTGTCGGCGCCGTTGGACTCCCCCGCCGGCAAGCGTCAGTTCCGCCGCGGCCATCTGAACACGGTGGATGGCACCGTGGCGGCCTGGGGTGGCCCCGGGTCGCACCTGCTGGCCTGGCTGGCCGGCGCCGACTGCATGCTCGTCGTCCCCGAGGACGTCACCCATCTGGACGCCGGCGAGCCGGTCGAGGTCTGGCTGCTCGGCTGAATCGGC
>DATDBV010000804.1:0-5550 GCA_036524715.1 Nakamurella sp.
CTCCAGGGTGACCACCACCAGGAACCCGTCGCCGTCCTTGGCCACGAGCTGAGCGACCTGCGAGCCACTGCTCGCCGCAGGGGCCTGTCCCGGCTGCGCCGGGGCTGTACCTTCCGGGCCGCCGGGGGCGGTGATCGGCTCGGCCACCGATGCCACGCCGGCGATGTCCAGCAGGTCCTCGTGCGCCTGGCCGACCGGTTCGACCAGGTCGGTGTCGGTCGGGTCGACCCCCTGCACGATGAGCGTCAGCGTCGGCCCGGTGGACGTGGCGCCGGTGAGGATCGCCAGGCCGTCGTCGGACTCGCTGGGCACGGTGAGCTGGCCCGAGCTCAACCGGGCGAACAGTCCCTCGCCGAACGCGCCGGTGGCCGCGGCGAACGAGGCGACGGCGACGACCAACCAGGCCAGGACGATCCATCCCGGGTGACGGGCGATTCCTCGACCCAGCGTTCGTAGCACCCGAAGATCGTTTCACCTCTGCCGAGTTGATCATGACGCGCTGCCGGCGACACACCGACGATTCTGCCGACACGCCGGTTCCGGGCAGGCACGCTCTCATGATCAACAGCGGTGTGCGGGCAGGGCGGCGTGCGGGCAGGGCGGTGTGCGGCGTGGGCGGTGTGCGGGCAGGGCGGCGTCGGGGGTCAGGCTGGGGTCAGGAGAGCTTCATCCTGGTCGCGGCCTGCGACCGGGCACGCTGTTCGGCCATCTTCGCGTCGAACTCGGCCCGCCAGCCGTCGGACAGCGGGATGTCCTGGCGGCGGGCCTCCTCGGTGGACAGCTCGACCGGGAAGCCGAAGGTGTCGTACAGGACGAACAGCTCGGCGCCGCCGAGGCCGCCGCGATAGGCGCGCAGCTGCTTGATGCCCTTGTTCAGGGTCCTGCGGAACGCCTTCTCCTCCTTCACCAGCACCTGCGCCACGGCCTCGCCGCGCTCGGCGACCTCCGGGTAGTCGTTGATGTAGATCCCGGACACGGTCGGGATGATCTGCGCGAAGAAGTTCTGTTGCAGGCCCAGGTCGAAGGCATAGCGGACGGCCCGTCGGACCAGCCGGCGCATCACGTAGCCCTGCTCCTTGTTGCTGGGCCGGACCCCGTCGACGGCCAGGAAGGTCGCCCCGCGCAGGTGGTCGGCGATCACCCGCATCGCCTCGGTGTCGGTCTCGTACGACCGGCCGGACAGCTCTTCGAGTTTGGCGACGATCGGCCAGAGCAGGTTGATTCGGTACACGTCGGGGCTGTCCATGGACGCGGCCGCGATCCGGGCCAGCCCGCCGCCGTAGTCGACGTTGCGTCGTGGCAGCGGCGCGAACCCGGTCTCGGTGCGCTGGTACTCCATGAACACCGAGTTGCCCAGCTCGATGTAACGGCCGCAGTCGCAGTTCGGGTGACAGCGCGGCCCGTAGGCGGGGTCGTGCTCGATCTGCGGGTACAGGTAGAACATCTCGGAGTCCGGACCGCCGGGCTCGCCGACCGGCATGCTCTCGGCCTTGCCGCCGCGGCACCACCAGTTCTTCTTGCCGTAGAAGCAGATCCGGGCACCCCGCGAGCCGACCTCGGCGCCGTGTTCCTCGGTGTCCAGGTCGACCTGATCGGCGGAGATGCCGGCGGCGGTGAACAGGTCGGTCCAGATCCCGGCCGACTCGGTGTCCTTGCCGATGCCGTGCTCAGGGTCGCCGGAGAAGCAGGTGACGTAGATGCGGTTCGGGTCGAGACCGACCCGGGTGGTCAGGAACTCCCAGACCACAGGGAGCTGCTCGGCCTTGAAGTAGTCGCCCAGGCTCCAGTTGCCGAGCATCTCGAAGAAGGTGGTGTGCCGGTTGTCGCCCACCTCGTCGATGTCCTGCGCGCGCAGGCAGGTCTGGCTGTCCGTCAGCCGCTTGCCGGACGGATGGTCCGCGCCGAGCAGGTACGGCAGCAACGGCTGCATCCCGCTGCCGGTGAACAGGGTGGTCGGGTCGTCCCGGGGGATCAGCGGGGCGCGCGGAATGACGACGTGCCCCCGCTCGACCATGAAGTCCAGGTAGATCCGGCGGATGTCATCGGCGTCCACCGTCGGATGATCACATAACGACCGGATCCCGGCCAGGTGGGGAGGTTGAGTTGAGCGGACCGGCGCCGGCCCCGATCGCCGAAGTCCCGGCAGGGAACTCGACCGTCGGCGACGACACGCATGGGCCGCCGGGTCGCCGCCAACCGATTCGCGCGAAGTCTGCGTATCTGAGTCATTCGCACCGCGATCCTATGGTGCAGGTCGGAGCCCTTCGGCCGAGCTCAGGGAGGAAGCATGCCCCGCCCAATCACTCCTTACACCGTTGTCACCTATCGCTACCTGCGCATCGCAATGGTGGCCGTCCTGGTCATGATCGCCGCGTCGGTGGTCATCGAGAGTGTGCATAGTCGCTGTCTGCTCGGTTCGGTGAGTTCGTACTACTACACCCCGGTGCGGACCGTATTTGTCGGAGCGCTTTTCGCGTTCGGGGCGGCCCTGATCGCTTACAAGGGGCATTCCGATGAGGAGGACAGCGTTCTCAACCTGTCCGGTCTGATGGCATTCGTGGTGGCCATCGTTCCGACCGTCCCCGACGGCAGTTGTCAGGTCAGCAACTCCGCTGTTCCGACCGCGATCCGGTCGGTCGGGGTGACCAACAACATTCTCTCGCTGCTGGTGGCAGGGGCGGTCGCGCTGCTGATCGGCTGGGCGTTCCGGTCGCGGGCGAAGAAGCCTGACAGCACCGTGACGGCCCGGCCGGAATCGGTTCGACGTGATGCCGCGACCGCGGCCGGCGTTCGGCGGCCAGTCTGGATCCAGCGCAATTGGACGTGGCTGCGGTGGGTTCTGTGGGTGATTCCCGTGGCTGAGGTTGCCTCGTTCGCGGCATTTCCCGAATTCCTCGAGGACCGCGGCCATGCGATCTCGGCGGTGACCATGGTGGTCGGCCTGATCCTGGTCATGTTCTTCAACGCCTGGTTCTCCGAGGTCCGGCGGGAGGATGAGGGTGGGCAGTATCGGCGTCGCTACCAGCGGCTGGCGGTGGTTCTGATCCTTGCGGTCGCGACCACGATCGCTTTGGCATTGTTCATGGGCGAGAGCCTTTTGATTCTCTTGCTGGAGTTCGTCATCCTGGGGATCTTTGTCGTCTACTGGCTGTACCAGACCGCCGAGTTGTGGTCAGCCACCGATAGCGGCCATTCCCCGGATTCCAAGTCTGCGCCGGCCGCCAAGGCGTAGCCGCGGTGGCCGTGGCGCTGGGCCACGATGACGACCCGGGTCGGGCTCAACGGGCCCCTCTGATGGGTAGGACCGGCGATGCCGGAGGTCATCGACCGGCAACCTGGGCGAGTGCGTCGGCGACCCACTGCTCGGAGCGCTCCTTGCTCGCACCAAGTCCGCTCAACACTCCCGTGCTGTCCTCCTGCTCGAGCAGGGCCAGGAGCACGTGCTCGGTGCCGATGTAGTTGTGGCCCAGCCGGAGGGCCTCCCGGAACGTCAGTTGGAGAATTTTCTGGGTCGAGGCGTCGTAGTCGATCGGATTGGGTGACGGCCCGGGACCCGACGGGAGGGCGGCGACGGCTGCGGCCCGCAGGGCATCGGCCGAGATGCCCTGCTCGTTGAGCGCGCGCAGCGCCAGCGCGCCCGGTTCGGAGGCCAGGCCGACCAGCAGGTGGTTGGGGCGGACCTGATGGTCGCCGAGGGCGCGGGCCTGTGCCTCGGCTGCTTCGATCACCCTCCGGGTGCGCGGCGTCACCGCGTTCGCCGCGGCGGCATCGGATCCCTCGCCGAACAGCGGCGCGGACCTGGGCACGAAACGCTTCTGCGCGGCCTGCTTGGACACCCCCATGCTGCGCCCGATCTGGGTCCAGGACGCCCCGGATCGCCGCGCCTGGTCAACGAAGTGCCCGATCAGGTGATCGGCCAGGGTGCCCAGGTGGTCGGCGGCCAGCATGGCGTCGGCCAACTGCTCGAGCGGGTCGGAATGCACGGAGGTGATCGCGTTGATCAGGTCGTCGAGTCGGGGTTCGGCAGAGCCGAGCGGTGACGAGGTCATGCGTCAACCATAGGTTGACGCGCAGTCGAGGTCAACCTATGGTTGACGATTTGGAATGAGACTGAGTGTCTCGAGGTGAGACTGAGTGTGATGTGTGCCGCGTGCGAGGCGGTGAATCGCGATGCCGCCCTACGATCAGGAAATGAGCGAGGCTGCCGAGCGAATCGTCGACTTCCGCAGCGCAGTGCGATGAGCGAGGCTTGCCGAGCGAATCGTCGAATCAGGCGCAGCGGCCGCTCCGAGACGGCCGAGCGTGCGAGGCGACTCGGGAGGGCGGTGCGATGAGCGGGCTCGATGTCGAGGGCCCGCTGCGGCTGGCCGCCGCGGAGGTGGCGCAGGCCGAGTGGGAGCAGGCGGCCGCCGCGGTCCTGCGCAGGGCGAAACGCATCGTCGACGACCCGACCGAGGTCTGGGACACGCTGACCCGCCGGACGGTCGAGGGCCTGCCGATCCCGCCGCTCGGGACGGCGGAACGGTCGGTGCGCCAGGCCCTGCCGGTCACGCTGCCGGATCGGGCGCCCGCCGGATGGGACGTCCGGTCCGCGGTTTTCGGCTCCGACGCCGGGGCATGCGCGGAGGCTGCGCTTGCCGAGTTGGAGAGTGGTGCGACCTCGCTGTGGCTGACGGTGGGCGGACGCGGTGTCGCGCCCGCTGAGTTGGCTGCGGCGTTGCGCGGGGTGCACCTGGACATGGCCCCGGTGGAGGTGAGCGCGGGTGCGGGCGTCACCGGACCGCAGGCCGCCGCGGCGTTGGCCGAGGTGATCTCGACGGCGCCGGACGGCGTCGCGCTCGGGACGAACCTGGGCGCAGACCCCGTCGGCCGGCTCGCCCGGTCGGGAGAGACTCCCGACGCCGCCGATGTTGCCGACCAGATCTCCGACATCCTGGGCCTGGCAACCGATCTCGGCGTGCGCGGCTTCGTCGCGGACGGCACCGTGGCCCACGGGCGGGGCGCGGGCGACGCCGCCGAACTTGCCTACACCGTGGCCGTCGGGGTCCAGTACCTGCGGGCCTTCGAGGCGGCCGGGCTCGATCTGGACCGATCGTTGCGGCTGCTGGACCTGCGACTGGCGGCAACCGGCGAGCAGTTCACCACGATCGCGAAATTCCGTGCGGCGCGGGTGCTCTGGTCCCGCATCGGGCAGCTTTCCGGAGCACCCTCGGCCGTCGCCACGATCCACGCGGTGACGTCGTTGCCGATGACCACCCGCCACGATCCGTGGGTCAACCTGCTGCGCACCACGATCGCCGCGTTCGCCGCCGGCGTCGGCGGCGCCGACGCAATCACCGTGCTGCCCTTCGACATCCGCCTCGGGGTGCCGGACTCGTTCGGTCGCCGGATGGCCCGCAACATCTCGTCCCTGCTCGTCGACGAGTCACATGTGGCCGTCGTCGCCGACCCGGCGGCCGGCGCCTATGCGGTGGAGACCCTCACCCACGAACTCGCCGAGGCCGCCTGGGCCGGTTTCCAGGCCATTGAGCGGGCCGGCGGAGTGCTCGG
>DATDBV010000805.1:0-2301 GCA_036524715.1 Nakamurella sp.
CATGAGCTTGAGCCTGGCGGCGATCCTGTCCGAATCGGCTGAACGGTATCCCGAGCAGGACGCGGTGGTGATCGGACCGCAGCGGATCAACTACGCGAAGTTGTGGGAAGAGTCTCGCCGGTACGCCGCCGTGCTGCGCGAGCGGGGGATCGGACCGGGCGACCGGGTGGCCCTGCTCCTGCCCAACGTGCCCGACTTCCCCCGGGCGTACTACGCGGTGCTGTCGCTGGGCGCCGTCGTCGTGCCGGTGCACGCGCTGTTGGTGGCCCGGGAGATCGGCTTCGTGCTCACCGACTCGCAGGCCAAGCTGATGATCGCGGCGGGCCCGTTGTTGGAGCAGGGGATCCCAGGTGCCCAGCAGGCGGGCGTGCCGGTCCTCGCCGTCCTCGGCGCGCCGGAGGGTGTCGAGCGGCTGGACACCCTGGCCGAGCAGGCCGAACCGATCCGCACGTACGTCGAGCGCGCACCCGAGGACGAGGCCGTCATCCTCTACACCTCCGGGACCACCGGGACGCCCAAGGGGGCGGTACTCACCCAGCTCAACATGACGATGAACGCCATGATCAGCGCGCACTCGATCCTCGGCCTGACCCCCGACGACACGATCCTGGGCTGCCTGCCGTTGTTCCACTCGTTCGGTCAGACGTGCGCGATGAACGCCGGGTTCTTCGCCGGCAGCACGCTGCTGCTGCTGCCGCGGTTCGACGGCACCGCCGCGCTGGACCTCATCGCCGGCCACGGCGTCAATGTGTTCATGGGCGTGCCCACCATGTATATCGGATTGCTGGCCGCCGCCCGGGACGACGATCGCCGGCCGGTGCTGCGGATCGCGGTGTCAGGCGGCGCGAGCCTGCCCGTCGCCGTCATCGACGCGTTCAAGCGGGTGTTCGCCGCCGACATCTACGAGGGTTACGGCCTCTCCGAGACGTCCCCGGTGGCCACGTTCAACCAGGCGGTTTTCGGGCGCAAGCCCGGCACGGTGGGCCGGCCGATCTGGGGCACGGACGCGGAGATCGCCGACCCGGCGGTGGAGGATCGGATCGAGCTGCTCCCGCAGGGCGAGGTCGGCGAAGTGGTCCTGCGCGGACACAATGTCTTCGCCGGCTATCTGAACAATCCCGAGGCGACCCGGGCGGTGCTGGTGGACGGCTGGTTCCGCACCGGCGATCTCGGGGTCAAGGACTCCGACGGCTTCCTGTCGATCGTCGATCGGAAGAAGGATCTGATCATACGGGGCGGCTTCAACGTGTACCCGCGGGAGGTGGAGGAGGTGCTCGCCGCACACCCGGGCATCGCCCAGGTCGCGGTCATCGGGGTGGCCGACGCCACGCATGGCGAGGAGATCTGTGCGGTCGTCGTTCGCTCACCCGAGGGCCAGGACCTGGATGCCGACACCCTGATCGCCTGGTCCCGGGAGAAGCTCGGCCGGCACAAGGTGCCGCGGCGGGTCGAGTTCGTCGAGACGCTGCCGCTGGGCCCGAGCGGCAAGATCCTCAAGCGGGAGCTGGTCAAGCAGCTGTGAGCTGATCGAACCGGCCCAGGAGTATCGCCGCGGCGGCGGCCATACTCCTGGGTGAGCGTGCCGGCGTCCAAACGGGTGGCCGACACCCCAATGATCACGCTCGATGGAGGAATCATGCATATATCGGTCAGATCGGCCGTCACGGCCGCCGCCGCGTCTGGTCTGTTGTTCGTGCTGGCGGCCTGCGCAGGGGTCACCGGCACACCGTCGGTGGGCAACGCCGCCGCCGCAGGCAGCACAACCACCCCTACCACGAAGACGTCGACCTCGACCCCGACGTCGACCCGGACCACCACCACCCCCACCGAAACCAACCCCACCCTGGCCAGCGGGGTGACGATCGAGGAACTCGAGGACGACATCGACGGCGCCCAGACGATCGTCGACGGCTACTGGACCAAGCACTGGTCCGACTTCTACACCGGCACCTACACGCCGCCGACGGTCGTCGGCCTGTACGACGGCACCGACCCGGACACCGCGCCCACCTGCGGTGGTGAACCCCTGGAGGCGTACAACGCCTTCTACTGCCCAGACGGCGACTACGTCGCCTGGGACGCCGGCCTGCTCGTCAACGGGGCCGACCAGATCGGCGACTCCTGGGTCTACCTGGTCGTCGCCCACGAGTGGGGACACGCCATCCAGGCCCAACTGGACAGCAGCCTGGTCGCGCAGGCGGAGGAACTGCAGGCCGACTGCCTGGGGGCGGCCGCTCTGTACGGCGCCTTCCATGACGGCACGCTGGAGTTCGACACCACCGACGAGCCGGAATTGATCAC
>DATDBV010000806.1:0-2123 GCA_036524715.1 Nakamurella sp.
CTGACCAGCGACGACGTCGTCCGCCGGGCCCATTACCGCAACGCCCAGCGCACCTTCGGCAAGCTCCTGTCGTTCGGGGTGGTGCCGGTGGTGAACGAGAACGACACGGTGGCCACCGCGGAGATCAAGTTCGGCGACAACGATCGCCTGGCCGCGCTGGTCGCGCACCTGGTCGGCGCGCAGGCGCTGATCCTGCTCTCCGACGTCGACGCGCTGTACGACGGCGATCCCCGGCTGCCCGGCTCGTCGCCGGTCCGTGAGGTGCCGGACGCCTCCGTGCTCGCCGGGGTCGGCATCGCCGCCTCGAGCAGCGATGTCGGCACCGGCGGGATGGCGTCCAAGCTCACCTCGGCGCTGACCGCGACGGGCGCCGGCATCCCCGTCCTGCTGGCGTCCGCGGCCGCCGCCGGGGCCGCGCTGGCGATGACCGGCCCCGACGACGAGGAGTCCGGGCCGACGGTCGGGACCGCGTTCGCGCCGGCCTCCCGGCGGACCTCGGCCCGGTTCTTCTGGCTGCGGCACGCCGCGACCTCGTCCGGGTCGATCGGGTTGGATCAGGGTGCGGTGAATGCGGTGGTGGGTCGCCGCAAGTCACTGCTGCCGGCCGGGATCACGCATTTCTTCGGCGATTTCGAGTCCGGCGACGTGGTCGACCTGCTCGCCCCGTCCGGTGAGATCGTCGCCCGCGGGTTCGTCGGGCACGACGCGGGCGAGCTGCCGGGCATCATCGGCCGCTCGCTGCCCGAGCTGCCGGCCGAGTTACGGCACCCGGTGGTGCACGCCGACGACCTGGTCGCGGTGCCGTCGGCCGACGTCGTGGCCGGTCCCGGGACCGGGTCTAGGGTCGAAACAGCATCTGTGCAGCACAGCGGAGGTTCCCAGCATGTCCATTCTTGAGCAGACCGCACCTGAGCAGACCGGGCCGGCGAGGCGCGAGACGGTTTCGGCCACCCGGGAGGAGGTCCTGGAGTCCGCGCGGCGCTCGCGGGTGGCCGCCGCCGAGCTCGCGGTGGCCACCCGGGCGGTCAAGGACGGGGCGCTGCGGGCGATGGCCGACGCGCTGCTGGACCGCCGGGAGGAGACCCTGGCCGCCAACGAACTCGATGTCGCGGCGGCGGTGGCGTCATCAACACCGGATTCGCTGGTGGACCGGCTGCGGCTGACCGCGTCCCGGGTCGACGCGATGGCCGGCGGCCTGCGCGAACTCGCCGGGCTGCCCGATCCGGTGGGCACCGTGGTGCGCGGCTCGGTGCTGCCCAACGGCCTGCAGCTGTCCCAGGTGCGGGTGCCGATGGGCGTCGTCGCGATCATCTACGAGGCCCGGCCGAACGTCACCGTGGACGCCGCCGGGATCGCCCTCAAGTCGGGCAACGCGGCCCTGCTGCGGGGCTCGGCGTCGGCGTACGAGTCGAACAGGGTGCTGGTGTCGATCCTGTCGGCCGCCGCGGCGGCGTCCGGGCTGCCCGCGGACGCCGTGCAGCTGGTGCCCGGCACGGACCGCGAGTCGGTCAAGCACTTGATGACGGCGCGTGGCCTGGTCGACGTGATCATTCCGCGCGGCGGCGCCGGGCTGATCCAGGCCGTCGTCAATGGGTCGACGGTGCCGGTGATCGAGACAGGGGTCGGCAACTGCCACGTCTACGTCGACGCCACCGCCGACCATGCCACCGCGCTGCAGATCGTGGTGAACTCCAAGGCCCGCCGGCCGTCGGTTTGCAACGCGGCCGAGACCCTGCTGGTGCACGCGGATGTCGCCCCGACCTTCGTGCCGGCTGCGGTGGCCGCCTTACGGGAGGCGGGTGTGGTCGTGCACGCCGACGAGGCGGTGCGCTCGCTCGTGGGCGAGGCGCCCGGGGTGGTGCCCGCGACCGACGACGACTTCGACACCGAGTACCTGTCTTTGGACATCGCCGCGGCCGTGGTGTCCGACATCGACGCGGCCATCGCGCATATCACCGCGCACGGCACCGGTCACACCGAGGCGATCGTCACGTCGTCGCTGGCCGCGGCCGAGCGGTTCACCGCCCGGGTCGACGCCGCCGCAGTGATGGTCAACGCGTCCACCGCATTCACCGACGGCGGCGAGTTCGGCTTCGGCGCGGAGATCGGCATCTCCACCCAGA
>DATDBV010000807.1:0-3919 GCA_036524715.1 Nakamurella sp.
TGCACCGGGCCGACGGCACACCCACCATGCAAGTTCAACCGAGGAGCAGGACCGGCACGATCCCGCGCCGCCTCGTCCCCCCGCTGTGCACTGCGCGCCCGCCGGGGGTCGGCCATGGCCGCGTCGTGGGGGAACCGGGCGGACCGACCCCGCCCGGCACCTTGGTCGGCGAGGCGACGTTCCAGGACAGCACCGACGTCATGACGGACATCCGCGGCGATCCCGACTCGACCTGCTTCGTCCAGGTCACCGTCCGAGCTCCTCGACCTGCGGATCCCGTGGCTCGACTCACCGAAGGAGGCGGGCCGTCGATCGGTAGGATCGACCGTTGCCATGACCGACCTGCTGATCGCCACGAACCCGGACCCGGACTCGCGGCTGCCCTACCTGCTGCGCCTACCGCTGGGCGGCGGGATGGTGTTCCGCACGTCCGGTACCTGGCCCCGCACCAAGGCGCTGTACTGCCACCCGGTCGACCTGGCCGAATGGCCCGACGAGCCCGAGATCGTCGAACAGGCCCCGATCCGATCCGTCGCGCGGCGCGGCGCCGCGATCGACCTCGTCCTGGCCCGCGGCCGGGAGAACCGCTCCCAGATCGTGTTCACCTCGGCCCGCGGGCGCGACGTGGTCTTCTGGCAGTCCCCGCGCACCCGCAAGCAGGCCCGGCCGAACGTCACCACGCCGACCGCCCGGGCGGCCGGCATTCCCGACCTGCAGATCGTCGTCGACACCCGCGAGCAGTACGCCTACCGATTCGCCACCCAGCAGGTCACCATCACCAAGCGGGCGCTGCCCTGCGGGGACTACGGGCTGATCGTCGGCGGGCAGTTGATCGCCGCCGTGGAACGCAAGTCGCTCACCGACCTGGTCTCCAGCCTGATCGCCGGCAAACTGCGATTTGCCGTCGGCGAACTCGCCACCCTGCCCCGGGCGGCGGTCGTCGTCGAGGACCGGTACTCGCAGATCTTCAAGCTCGACCGGATCCGGCCCGCTGTGATCGCCGATGGACTCGCCGAGCTGCAGGTCCGCTGGCCCACCGTACCGATCATGTTCGCCGAAACCCGCCCGCTCGCCGAGGAATGGACCTACCGCTACCTCGCCGCGGCGCACGCCTGGGCGGGCACGGAACTCGCGATCGGCGACCGCGTCGACACCAGGCCGGAGACCGCCGATGCGCCCGAGGCGCCGCTGCCGAGCACCGCAGAGGTGCGCCAGTGGGCCCGATCGGTCGGCCTGGTCGTGCCCGCCCGTGGCCGGCTCGGACCACCGATCTGGGCTGCGTGGCGCGATGCGAATTCGCTGGCGGTCGCCGAGATCGGTGTGCGGTGAACGCAAGCCCACCGGCGGTCCGCCGCCCACCCGTGCAGGGCGGAAGCGGCGCCGCATCGACGGCGACCTCGTCCGGCACGAGTCCGGCCGGCCTGCCTTCGGCGCCTACATGCCGCTGGCTGTATCGGTGAGAGTTCCCAGCTGGGCCTGACGCCGATAGGCGCCGGGTGTCGTTCCGTTGCACCGGAAAAATGCGGCCGACAGCGCGGCCTCGGATCCGTAACCGACGCGACCGGCTACTTTGGCCACAGTCGCCTTCTCGTCCCGCAGGAGTTTCATCGCCGTGAGCATCCGGCACTGGAACAGGTAGTTCATCGGGGCGCGGCCGACCAGGCGCGTGAATCGGGCAGCGAAGGCCGACCGCGACAACCCCGCCGTCCGGGCGAGGGACTCCACCGTCCAACGTGTGCTCAGGTCCTCGTGCAGCGTTGCCAACGCGCGTGCGATGTAGGGGTCGCGCAAGCCGCGCAGCCATCCCGGTTCCTGACCGCTTTCCAGGTGGTGACGCAGCGCGCGGGTGACCAGGGCGTCGGAGAGCCGCGCCATGACCACTTCCGAGCCGGGTCCGCCTTCGACCGTCTCGGCGACCAAGGCGGTTGACAACCCGGTCAGCCAGTCCGGCGCGCTTCCGTCGCGGCCGGCCACGTGGATGCAGGACGGTAGCGCCGCGACCGCGGGATGGTCTTGCTGGCCGAGGAAGAAAGCGCCGCACACGATCCGGGTCTCCTCACCGCCCGGCGGGCCGGCGGTCAGCTCGGTTCCAGCGGTGCGCCGGGCCAGGGCAAGTGAGGACAACACCGGAGCGTGCTCCCCATCAATGGAACCCAGAACGTGCGAGTCGGCCTGCGGCAACACCACCATGTCGCCCGTATCAAGCACAAACGCCGGCCCGGTGTCCAGGGTCAGCACGCAGCGTCCGCGGACGACGATATGCACCCCCCGGAGTCCGCCGTCGAACCGCAGCCGCCACGGCGCGTGCAGCACCAGTGAGCGGTACGACGCGCTCTCGAGCCGCAGCTCCCGCAGCACCGCGCTAAGGATGTCCACCGGCAACCCTTCGCCGGACGAACGATGAAACAAGCCGGACGTTCACACATAGATCGTCTCTCGGCAACCCCCTACCGTCCAATGCAGAACAACGTTCAGACGACCGAAAACAGGGAGAGCACCATGACCACTGCACCGCAAGTCCGGCCGAACCAATCCCGGACGCACGCCCAAGACCTGCGCGGAATCGTCGTCGTCGCGCTACCGGTGAGCGACCTGGCCCGTAGCGCAGCCTGGTACCGGGACCTGCTCGACCTGGACTATGTGCGGGAGTTCGGCGACGACAGCCACGTCACCGGGTGTGCGCTTGCCGACTTCGCCGCCCACTACATGATCGCGCTTCGATTGCGCTCGACCACTCATGGGTCACCTGATCTGCGCGGCGAGCACCCCATCATCCTGGAAGCCCAGGACGCCGATGCCGCCGCTCGCGTCCGCGACCGCGCCACACGACTGGGCATCCCGCACACCAGCGGTCGCCACGCCGACGGAACCTGGACCGAGTTCGTCGACCCGGACGGCATCTGCCTGCGCATCCTGCACGACGCCGACGGACCCCACACGTTCATCGGAGTCCACACCACCGCAGCCGGCGAAATGAGCTTCTACAGCAGCCCCCGCCTCGTCCTGCCCGACCCGATCGCGAACCCGTGATCACCCGGGTCGATCGCTAGCCGGGTGTTCCGTTGCGTTTCTTCTGTGCGAGCTGCTGTAGTTGCCAATCATGCACGTCGGGCAGCCAATCCAACGTGCCCGATGGACCGACCCGCGCGTCGTCGGGAACACCGCCGTCTCGCAGGGCTTGCACGTACGCGCGATCCTGTTCGATTCGTGCCCGTACCTGATCAGCTCCGCCGACTGAGCCGTGGCCGGGGATGACGGCATCAACATCGTCGGCCACGCTCTCGAACAACCGCAGCGCGGCGAGGTAGTCCTCGATCGGATCCGCGGCCTCCAGGTCGAGGAACGGCATCAGGATGTCAGAAAGCATGTCGCCGGCGGCGAGGACGCCGCGCTCCTCGATCAACAGCGCCGCATGGCCCGGGGCATGGGCCCGATGCTCGATGATTCGGACTGTGGGGCCATCCCAAGGAATCTGCGCGGCCTCGGCGGGCAGACCGGTGATGAGACCGAGCAGATCCATCGGAATGTCCTCGGCGAACTCCGGCGGCAGCACCTGCGCTATGCGGGCCTTCCAGTCCGCGTTCGACAGCAGGTCTCGGATGGCAGCCGCGCAGCGGGCTGTACCGTAGCGGGGCGCGTCACCGAAGTTCGCGTGCCAGAGCACGTGGTCCCAATCGGGATGCGTCGAGAAGCCTGCGACAACGGGCCGGCCCAACTCTCGAATGTCGTTCGCCAGGGCCGCCATTTCATCGCCCGTTATACCGGGGTCGATGAGCAACACACCGGCCCGGCCCTGCACGATAACGGAATTACTCTGGATGAACTCGCTCTCGTGAACCAGCACGCCCTCAGCGACTTGCTTCAGCATGAATCCCCTCCGCTTGTGGTTCGCGAACCGGGTGGTATCGGAAATTCACCT
>DATDBV010000808.1:0-6111 GCA_036524715.1 Nakamurella sp.
GTTGTCGATGCTGTAGCCCGCCGTTTCCCGGAGTGCAGGTCACGACTGCTGCACCTCGAAGAAACTTGGACCCGCCAGCGACCGCACACACCAGCAAGGGAGTGGGCACGTGGAGCGGATGCTGCTGACGGCTGAAGAGGCGGCCGAGAGCCTGAAGGTGGGTCGATGCAAGGTCTACGACCTGATCCGGACCGGTGAGCTGGAGTCAATCAAGATCGGCCGGCTGCGCCGAATCCCGGTCGATTCGGTGCGCGACTTCGCGCGGAGGCTGCTCGCCGAGGAGCCAGGGTGAGCCGACGCGCCGCAATCGGGGAGGGCAGTGTCTTCCAGCGGAAGGACGGTCGCTGGGTGGCGGCGGCGTACGTCCCGTCCGTCGACGGCGGTCGCCGCCGCGTCGCCCAGTACGGCAAGACCAAGACCGAAGCGAAGGCCAAGCTCCGCGAGATGACCGACCGCGCGGCCAAGAACATCCCCGCCGCGCCACCCGGCCTGAGCGTCGAGGCGTATCTGGGCGAATGGCTGATCCACATCAAGCAGCACGTCCGCGCCAGTACCTGGACCGCCTACGAGGCGAACTGCCGGCTGCACATCGTCCCCATCATCGGCCGGCGAAAGCTGGCCAGACTCACCGTTCGCGACGTCCGATTGATGCTTGACCAGCTCCGTGGCCAGGGCGCCGGCGTCCGCACTGTCCAGTACGTCCACGCCACTCTTCGCGCCGCGCTGGAGCACGCCTTCCGCGAGGAGGTCGTCACCCGCAACGTCGCCAAAATGGTCCGGGTCGAACGTCCGAAGCCCGAGGCCAAGGAGCCGCTGTCGCCGGACGAAGCGGGAGCGTTGCTGGCGGCGACCGCCGACGACGAGGACCACGCACTCTGGGTCGTCATGCTGCTGCTCGGCCTACGCCGCAGCGAGGTGTGCGGCCTCCGGTGGGACAACGTCGACCTGGACCACCGCACGCTCAGCGTCACCCACAGCGTCCAGCGAGTCGACGGCAAGCTCCGCGAGCTGCCGACGAAGACCCGGCGCTCGACTCGGACGGTGCCGCTACCGGCGATGGTCCACCAGGCGCTGGTGGCGCATCGCGCCGCCACGAAGCCGACGAACCAGTACTTCCCAGAGCTGGTCTATGTGTTCGGCACCAAGATCGGCACGCCGATGGAGCCGCGGAACCTGACCCGCAAGTGGGTCACCCTCGCCGAGCGGCAGGGGATTCGCAAAGTGCCTCTGCACGGGCTGCGTCACGCATGCGTGTCCCTCCTGCTTGCCCAAGGCGTGCACCCGCGGACCGTGATGGAGATCGTCGGACACAGCGCGATCGAGATGACCATGAACGTCTACGGCCACGTCAACCTGGAGACCCAACGGAGGGCGCTCGATGATCTTGACGAGTCGCTTCAACGGCGAGCTACTGCTATCAAATCCAGCTATCAAACCGGATCGGAGAGTGACCATGATCAGTAAGACCAGCCCTGACCTGCACAAACACTGCGCGCCCGGAGGGATTCGAACCCCCAACCTTCTGATCCGTAGTCAGATGCTCTATCCGTTGAGCTACGGGCGCCTGTTGAGTTGTCCGGATCCGAAGATCCGGCGTACCACCCGAACCCGGAGGTTCGGCCATCACACTAGCGGGACCCACCGGAGCGGGTGCCACCGATTTCACCACACCCCGGGGGACCGGCGCGCAGCGCGGAAGCGGAGGGATTTGAACCCTCGGTGCCCTTGACGAGCACAACACATTAGCAGTGTGTCCCATTCGGCCGCTCTGGCACGCTTCCAGGGGCCATCCGCGGATGACCACCGGCGGATCACCCTACCGGGCACCCGCCGAGGGAGCAAAACCGCTGGTCAGGCGCTTCAAACCCGGACCAGGATAGCCTTTCGGCCGATGCGGGTGAACCCTGATGAGTGGCCACGCGGAGAACACCAACTGCGCGAGACACGCACCCAGCGACGGCCCAGGCTCGACGATGTGTGCGAGCCGAGCACTTCGTCCTACGCTTCGGGGGTGATCCCCGGGCGGGAAGCCGAGCTGCGTGAACTGCTGGCGGCGGCCGCCGCGGCGGTGTCGACCGGCCGTGGCTGGCTCGCGCTGATCGGCGGTGAAGCGGGTATCGGAAAGACCAGACTCGCCGGGGAGTGCGCCGACCGTCTCCGGGCCGACGGGGTGAGGGTTTGCTGGGCAGGGTGCCGCCAGGACGGCGGCGCGCCACCGTACTGGCCGTGGGCACAGCTGCTCGGCCAACTCGGACGATCCGAAGTGTTGACCGAAACCGACCCGGCGGAGCCCGCGTTGGCCCGGTTCGCGCTGTTCGAACGAGTGGCCACGGCCGTCCGGGCGGCCGCGCCCGTGCTCCTGGTATTCGACGACCTGCAGTGGGCCGACGCATCGTCGATGCTGCTGCTCGAGGCGCTGCACGCACATGTCGGCCGGGGGGCGGTCCTGGTGATCGGCACCTTTCGGGACACCGAGCCGGCGGCGGTGCCGTCGGACCTGAGGGCGGAGCGTCGGCTGGTCCTGGAGGGGCTCCCGGCCCAGGACTTGTCCGCCGCCGTCGCCGAGGCCACCGGGCAGATCGTCCCTCCCGAGGCGGTGGATGCGCTGCACCGGCGGTCAGGGGGAAATCCGTTCTTTGCCGCCGAGATCGTCCGGCTGACCCGTTCCGTCATCGCGACCGCCGCCAACGGCCCGGATGACACCGTCGATGACCCGCACGGGCCAGGTGCCCTGCCGGAGGGTGTACGGGCCGTCCTGGACCGGCGGCTCGACCGGCTGCCCGTCGGGACCAACGCCGTGTTGCGGGCGGCTGCCGTTCTGGACGCCGGGAGCCTTGCGGTCGACGCGGTGCTGCTGGCCGCGGTCTCCGACCACCCTCCGGCCGAGTTGGCCGAGCTGCTCCAACCGGCCGTCGACGCCCGCCTGCTACGGACCGACCACGGCCGGTACCGCTTCCCGCACGCGCTGATCGCCGAGACACTGCGCGCCCGAACCGCGCACACCGATCGGGTGGATATGCATCGACGGGCGGGAGCCACCCTGACGGCCCGGTGGCGGGCGGGCATCGGCAGCGCCGCCGATCCGGCGCATCACCTGATGGTCGCCGCTCGACTCAGCGGCGATCGGATGGACGCAGTCGAAGCTGTCACGGCGGCCCGGGAGGCCGCGGCCGAGTCCATGCGGCGCACCGCGTACGAGGAAACCGTCACCTGGCTGCGGGCGTGCCTCGAGGCGCAGGAGCACATTCCGGCGGATGACCACGACCAACTCGCGGCCGGACTCGATCGGGGAGACCTGTGGTGCGCGCTCGGCGACGCGGATCTGGCGGCCGGCGACACCATCGGTGCGCGAAGGGCTTTCCTCGCTGCCGCCGACATCGCGCGCCGCACCGGCCATCCCGATCTGTTGGCCCGGGCCGCGCTCGGCGTGACCGGGGGCGTCACGAGCCTCGAGGTCGACCTCACAGTTCCCGATCGCACCGACCTGCTCGAGGGAGCCCTCGATGCCCTGCCGGACGTCGATTCCTTCTTGCTCTGTGCGGTTCTCGCCAGACTGTCGATCGCCCTGAGCTTCACCGATGTCGAAGACCGACGCCGCCGGCTCGCGCGGGATTCGGTGGCCATGGCCCGTCGGCTCGACGACCCGCGAGCCCTTGCGATGGCCCTGGCCGCACACTGCGACGCGCTGGCCGGCCCCGACCATGCCGGTGAGCGGCGTCGGGTCGCCGGCGACATCGTTGACTGTGGTCGTCGGCTGCGCGACCGAGTGATCGAACTGCTCGGCCTCCGGCTGCGATTGGTGGCCTGCGCCGAGGCGGGCGACTGGGTCGCGGTGGACGCCGACATCGGTCGGAGCGCATCTCTGATCGACGTCATCCCCCAACCCGGGCTGCTCTGGTACGTCCCGCTGTGGCGGGGAACCCGCCGCGCAATGCTCGGTGACCTCGCCGGTGTCCGCGAGCAGGCCGCACTGCTGCGCGAACGGGTCGACCGCTCCGGCAGCACCAACGCCCGAATGCTGGAGGGGACGCAGGAGTTCGTCCGGGCGGTCCTCGACGGGACCCCCGCCTGTGCCCTGCCGATCTTGCAGGAGTTCGAGAAACGTTGGCCGGGAATCGAATCGGCGATCGAGGCGAGCCAGACGCTGCTCTGCGCACTGACCGGCGAGCAGCCGACGGCACGGGTCAGGCTGGCGGAGCACCTGCGCCAAGATCGCGTGCGGGACAGCGAATGGCTGCCCGAGACCGTCCAGATGGCCATGACTGCAGTGACCCTCGGTGACGTGCCCGCCGCCGAAACGCTGTACGAACTGCTGAAACCCTGTGCGGGACTGTTCGCGGTAGAGGGGATCCTGGCCGGGACCTGGGGATGCGTGGACGCACAACTGGCCCGACTCGCGCTCGTCCTCGGTCGGCCCGACGATGCGCGTGCCCATTTCGCGCGCGCGCTGGAACTCGACGCGGCCGCCGGCCGCGCGCTGGGTCAGCGAACCCGACAATGGCTGTCCGACCTCCCCAACGCGACGGATCCGACCTTTGACCAGAACGCTGCCCCGGGCCTCGGATCTCCGGCAAACGGGATGCTCGCATTGGACGGCGACGTGTGGACGATCCGGTTCGCGGGTCGGACGGTGCTGATGCGCGACGCCAAGGGCATGCGCGACCTGGCCACCCTGCTCGAGCGCCCCGGGCGGGAGGTTGCGGTGCGGCAGCTGGCCACCGGCACCCGCACCGGACCACAGGCGGAGCCAATGGAGCGGGCGGACCGGGCCGCGATCACGGCCTACCGGAGCCGGCTGATCGACCTGGAATCCGACGCGACGCAGGCTGCCGCCGAGCACGATCCGGTACGCGCCGAGCGGATCGCGCTCGAACGCGACGCCCTCATCCGGGAGGTCGCTGCGTCCGCCGGTTGGGGTGGGCGGCCTCGGCAGATCGGCTCCGATGCCGAACGGATGCGCAAGGCCGTCGGCAACCGGATCCGGTCGGTCATCGGCCGGATCGAGACTGCTCATCCGGACCTGGGTCGCCACCTGCGCCTGTCCGTGCACACCGGAACCTTCTGCCGCTATGAGCCGGAGGTGCCGACCGCCTGGACCGTTCGCGGGCCGGATGCGCGCAGGTCCATGGCATCGCTACCAGGGAAGTAGCGCCTGAATGGTGAGGCCCGGCGGATCCGCCGCCGCGCCGGCACCGAAGGAGCCCTCATGACCCTGACCGACATTCCGGCCACCGACAGCACCGCGGAGGAGTACGCCGGCGCGCTGGCGGGCCGGCTGTTCGAAGCCGGACTCGGATTCTTCGAACTGGCCACCGTCGCCCTGGGCGACCGGTTGGGTCTGTACCGGGCGATCGCGGATCGGGGACCGTCCACCATCGCGGAACTGGCCGAGGCAATCGGACTCGATCGCCGCTACCTGCGGGAATGGTGTGAGCAACAGGCCGCGGCCGGCCTGCTCGCCACGGACGGCACCACCGCGGCGGATCCGGACACCCGCAGCTACGCGCTGCCGTCGGGCAGCGAGGCCGTGCTGATCGACCCGGAAAGCCCGGCGTACCTCATCCCGATCACCGGCTTTCTCGAATCGGCCGCCCGGGTGCTGCCCGACCTCGAATCGGCGTTCCGGACCGGGCGGGGCATTCCCTACGCGGACTACGGGGTCCAGCACGCCCAGGGCGGATTCAACCGACCGGCGTTCACCGGACAGCTCGTGCAGCAGTGGCTCCCGGCGATCCCAGACCTGCACGCGACCCTCACCGCCGGTGGCATGGTCGCCGAATTCGGGTGCGGGGAAGGCTGGGCCGCCATCGCGCTGGCCAAGGGTTACCCGGGCGTCACGGTGGACGCGTTCGACGTGGACGCCCCATCGATCGAGGCCGCCCGCCGTCACGCCGAGGCCGCCGGTGTCGCCGACCGGGTCCGGTTCGTCGTCGCCGACGTCGCCGATCCCGCCCTCACCGGACGGTACGACGCGGTCTTCGCCTTCGAGATGGTGCACGACCTGGCCCATCCGGTCGAGGCGCTGCGGGCGGCTCGGCGGTTGACCGGCGCGGGACGCTCTCCGGTCATCCTCATGGACGAGCGGACCGAGGAGGAGTTCAGCGCGCCCGC
>DATDBV010000809.1:0-5364 GCA_036524715.1 Nakamurella sp.
CGGTTCACGGCCGCCGGGTTCCTGGCCCGGATGCAGATGTCGATGATCGGCCTGGGCGCCGTGCTGCTGCTGTCGGCCGAACGTGGCTCCTTCGCGGTCGCCGGCGCGGTCGCGGCGATCTACGCGCTCTCGAACGCGATCATCGGCCCGCAGTGCAGCCGGCTGATCGACTCCTTCGGCCAGTCCAAGGTGGTCCCGCTCCAGTTGCTGGTGCACGTGCCGGCGCTGCTGGGGATGATCGCGATCGCCCTGTGGACCTCGCTGACCTGGCCGATCTTCCTGCTCGCGTTCGTCGCCGGCGCCTCCCAGCCGATCATGGGCCCGCTGGTGCGCGCCCGTTGGTCGGTGCAGCTGCACGGCACCTCGCTGCTGCGCACCGCCTTCGCCTGGGAATCCCTGGTCGACGAGGCGGTCTTCATCATCGGCCCGCCGCTGGCCACCATCGTCGCGTTGCAGATCAACCCGAGCGCGGGGCTGCTGCTGGCCACCGTCATGATGATCATCGGCTCGGTGCTGCTGCTGGCCCAACGGTCCACCGAGCCGAAGCCGACCGGGCGGCACGCCGCGGCCAAGGGCAAGTCGGCCATCCTGCTGCCCGGGGTGGCGGCGATCGCCGCCGTGTTCGTGATGATGGGTGCGCTGTTCGGCTCGTTCGAGGTCACCACGGTCGCGTTCACCAAGGCCGCCGGCGTCCCCGAGGCGGCCGGCGTCGTGCTGGCGCTCTATGCGGCGGGGTCACTGCTGGCCGGGTTGATCTTCGGCGCGATCTCCTTCCGGGCGACGCTGCTGCGCCAGTTCATGATCGCCACCGCGGTGCTGGCGGTGGTCACCGCGCCGCTGCCGTTCCTGCCCCAGGTCTGGCAGATCGCGGCCGGCCTGTTCGTGGCCGGCGTGGCCTGCTCCCCGGTGCTGATCTCCGGCATGGCGTTCGTCGAGCGGGTGGTGCCGGGCGGTCGGCTCACCGAGTCGATGGCCTGGGTGACGTCCGGGGTGGCCGTGGGCATCGCCTTCGCCTCACCGCTGGCCGGGGTGATCATCGACCAGTTCGGTGCGCGCACCGCCTACTGGGTCACCTCGCTGTCGGCGCTCGCCGCGCTGCTGGTGGCGCTCGCCTTCCTGCCGTCGCTGCGCCGGGCGCAGGCAGGTGCGGCGGCACCGGTCGAGCGGATCCTGGCGGTCAGCGACGGCCCGCAACTGACTCGTTCGTCCGATTGACCGAATTCCGGGCCCGTGCCCAGAATGAACAATGGTGTTCGACCGAAATGCCGGAGCGCGACGAACGACAAGGGTCGCCTGGGCGATGGATTCACGCCCGTCACGCGACCAGTCAGCCAGTGAGAACGGTGCGGAAGCCGGGTCGGTGGCCGTCCCCGGTCGAATCCACGGGGTGGACATCATTCGGCGCCTGCCCGTCAACCAGGCGGTGCAACCGCAGGCCGTGGTGGTGGCCAACCAACACGGACGCTGGATGATCAATCAGGGCTTGGCCCAGATCGGCTATCCCCAATGGCACATCACCATCTACCCGTCCTATC
Source organism: Nakamurella sp. (assembly GCA_036524715.1). Classification (GTDB taxonomy): domain Bacteria; phylum Actinomycetota; class Actinomycetes; order Mycobacteriales; family Nakamurellaceae; genus Nakamurella. The sequence continues at coordinate 1,536 of DATDBV010000809.1, forward strand.
AGGACACTTGGACCGGGACCTACCAACTGCCGGCCAAGGGCAAGCGTGGGATCGCCGACTGGATGGAGTACGCGGAGTTCCACGTCACCAGTCCCGGCAGTGTCAAGCACTTCCACTACACCGATCAAATGCTTCCGCTCAAGGAGAGCGAGGAGGCGCGGAGCAAGAGCGCGCCCTGGAGCGACCCGGAGTGGGCAACGGCCAACTGGATCGTGACCCTCTGGTTCCGCAACGGCGATCACGCCTGTTACCAATGGCTGGCGCAGTACGTCAGCGACAGGCCTGGCGCGGAAAGGGCCGAACAGATCGCGACCAAGAACCAGGAGCGATACCTCGAGGGACTCTGGGAGCTGTACAAGATCCTGGTGCGCGAGCGCGTCGGTCGCTTCGCCGCCGGACCACCCGAATTTCAGCACTGGCAGTTGGAGGTCGAGCAACAGTTCCAATCGGCCGAGGTGCCGCTCGCGACGATCGTGCAGCAGGAGGCGGAGGTGGCGCGTCAGAAGGGGGTGGTTGCCGAGGGCCGGATCTACCAGTGGGAGAAGAGCAAGGCGGGTTGACCTGACGGTCGTGCGAGTCAGGTCGCGGTGTGACGACCGACGCTGCGCTCCCGGACGGAGGGCGGCGGCACCCTGCGCGGGATCCAGTACCCCAGCCAGCTCGCGCCGACCAGTCCGACCACACCCATCGCGACGATGCCCAGGCCCAGCGTCGCCACCGCGGTCACCCCGCCGATGACGAACGGTCCCGCGGCGTTCCCGCCGTCGGAGAACACCCGCCAGATGCCCAGGAACACCGGGCGCTGGCCGGGCGGGGCGAGGTCGGCGCCCAGGGTCATCACCAGACCCGAGCTCATCCCGTTGCCCACGCCCATGATCAGCCCGATCACCAACAGAGCGGCGGCGTTGGTGGCCAGCGGAAGCAGGATGAGCGAGAGGCCCAGGATGCTGACCGACGGGACGGCCACCCACATCCGGCCGAAGCGGTCCATCACCTTGCCGGCCGGGTAGAACAGCAGCATGTCGACGCCGCCGGAGATGCCGAAGATGAGCGAGATCGCGGCGGCCGACAGCCCGAGTTCCTGACCCCACAGCGGCAGCGCCACCTGCCGGACCGCGCGGATGGCGCTGACCGTCAGCACCCCGACGCCGAGGGTGGCGAACACCGAGCGCTGCTCGCGCAGCACCGTGCCGAACGCGGCCCGTGGTTTGGCCGCGCCGGGCGGGCCGTCCGGTTCGATCTTCAGGTCGCCGACGAACACCAGGATGCCGGCCGAGATCAGGGCGGCGACGATGTGCACCGCGTACGCGCCCCACAGGCCCACCGCGTGCACCACGGCCGATCCGATGAACGGGCCGACGAACAGCCCGATCCGGAACACCCCGCCGAGCGTCGACATGGCCCGGGCCCGCAGCCGGTAGGGCACCACCTCGGTGACGTACGCCTGCCGGGCCAGCAGCCACACCGCGGTGCACATGCCGGTGACGAAGATGGCCGCGGTGAACAGCGCGATGTGGTTGGCGAAGATGCAGCCGACCAGCGCGACCACGGTCAGCAGGGCCGCCCCGATCATCGTCGGCCGCTCGCCGAACCGGTGCACCAGTGACCCGGCCGGGATGTCGGCGGCTATCTGACCGAGGCCGGCGCTGGCCACCACCAGCGCCGCCGTCGCCGGGCTCGCGCCCAGGTCGGTCGCGGAGATGACGATGACCGGCGCAATCGCGCCCTGCCCCACCGCGAACACCGCAGGCGGGACGAACGCGGCCGGCGCGATGTCGCGCAGCGTCACCTCACCACGTGCGCTCGGCATCGGCCACCGTCCCTTCGTCCTCGGGACCGTAAGTTACGCGAATAATGCGGGAACGGTCGCCGCCAAGCGCCTGCGGAGCCACGGTCACTACCAGGGCAACCACACCAACCGGGCCGGATGACTGCCGCCGGTCGCGGTCGGGGACCCGATCGGCGCCGTCCGGCAGTCGATCCTGCAGGGGGCCGGCCCGGGCCTCGCGGCCTTGTTGGCCGGGCCGAACCCCCATGGTGCAGGTGGCGCGCAACCGGCTGGACCGGGGTGGAGTACGAAAAGCTCAAGGCCCACGCCATCGGTGGCGCGGCCGAGCTGGGTGACATGGCGCTCGCGGCCGTGGGTTTCGGTTCTCGGCGTACCTGGAGTTCCACCTCTCGCACCAGATCAGCCGGCTCATGCACGACTTCGTGAACCGCCGCCTCCACCTGACGGCACACTACAAGTGGAGGGACGGCTACCACCCGTTCTTCCAGGTGACCGGCCTGCCACCGCTGTGACACGGGCGGCCGGTCGTCGGATCCCTCAGGGCCCGCCGACCGGCCCGACGACCCCGCCGATCAGAGGTCGGTGCCGCGCGCGGCGACCGCGGACGAGCGGTTCACCGCGGACACCACGGCCTTGAGGGAGGCGGTGGTGATCGACGAGTCGATGCCCACCCCCCACACGACCTGCCCGTCGATGGCGCATTCCAGGTAGGCCGCGGCCCGGGCGTCGCCGCCGGCCGAGAGCGCATGCTCGACGTAGTCGAGCACCCGCACGTCATGCCCGACCGAGGTCAGGGCCTGGCAGAACGCGGCCACCGGGCCGTTACCGGAACCGCTGGCCGTGACCTCCTCGCCGTTCGACACCACGGTGGCGGTGATCCGGTCGTACACACGGTCGCCCGCTGTGTAGTCGCCAGCGTCCTCGGGGGTGTCGAACCGGGTGCGGACCAACTTCACCGGCGACGTCCGCTCCAGGTACTCCTCGGCGAAGTAGGACCACATGGTCTTGGCGTCGACCTCGCCGCCCTCGGTGTCGGTGTGCTCCTGCACCACCCGGGAGAACTCGATCTGCAGCCGGCGCGGTAGGTCCAGGCCGTGCTCGGTCTTCATGATGTAGGCGACCCCGCCCTTGCCGGACTGCGAGTTGACCCGGATGACCGCCTCGTAGGTGCGGCCGACGTCCTTGGGGTCGATCGGCAGGTAGGGCACCGCCCAGGTGAAGTCGTCCACCGCGGACCCGGCCGCCTCGGCGTCCCGGCGCAGGTGGTCGAAGCCCTTCTTGATCGCGTCCTGATGCGAGCCGGAGAACGCGGTGTAGACCAGGTCACCGCCGTACGGGTGCCGCTCGGGCACGCCCAGCTGATTGCAATATTCGACGGTGCGGCGGATCTCGTCGATGTCGGAGAAGTCGATCTGCGGGTCGATGCCCTGGCTGAACAGGTTCAGGCCCAGGGTCACCAGGCACACGTTGCCGGTGCGCTCGCCGTTGCCGAACAGGCAGCCCTCGATGCGGTCGGCGCCGGCCATGTACCCGAGCTCGGCGGCCGCGACGGCGGTGCCCCGGTCGTTGTGCGGGTGCAGGGACAGCACGATCCCGTTGCGCCGCTCCAGGTTCCGGTGCATCCACTCGATCGAGTCGGCGTACACGTTGGGGGTGGCCATCTCCACCGTGGCCGGCAGGTTCACCACCATCGGGTTCTGCTCGGTCGGCTGCCAGACCGCGGAGACCGCGTTGCACACCTCGACCGCGTATTCCAGTTCGGTGCCGGTGTAGGACTCGGGGGAGTACTCGAACCGCCAGTCGGTGTCCGGGTACTTCTCCGCCCAGCGGGCCACCTCCTCCGCGCCGTCGGTTGCGATGCGCCGGATGCCGACCCGGTCCAGCCCGAACACGACCCGCCGCTGCAGGGTGGAGGTGGAGTTGTACAGGTGCACCAGCGCCGACGGCGCGCCCTCGACCGCCTCGAAGGTGCGGGCGATCAGCTCGGGGCGGGCCTGGGTCAGCACCTGGACGCGGACGTCGGACGGGATGGCGTCCTGC
>DATDBV010000810.1:0-2189 GCA_036524715.1 Nakamurella sp.
GACCACGGTGGCCACCTGGTAGGCGCCGATGGCCTGGGTGATGCCACCCGCCTCGCCGGCCACCACGTTGGTCTTGCGGATCGCGTCGAGCAGCTTGGTCTTGCCGTGGTCGACGTGACCCATGACGGTGACCACCGGCGGACGCGGAGCGAGATCTTCCTCGCCACCCTCGTTCTCACCGAACTCGATGTCGAAGCTCTCCAGCAGCTCGCGGTCCTCGTCCTCGGGCGAGACGACCTCGATCTTGTAGTTGAGCTCGCCGGCCAGCACCTGCAGCGTGTCCTCGGACACGGTCTGGGTGGCCGTCACCATCTCGCCCAGGTTGAACAGCACCTGGACCAGTGACGACACGTCGACGTTGATCTTCTCCGACAGGTCGGTCAGCGAGGCGCCGCGGGCGAGACGCACGGTCTGTCCGTCACCCTGGCGTACGCGGACGCCACCGATCTCCGGAGCCTGCATCTGGTCGAACTCTTGACGACGCTGACGCTTCGACTTGCGACCACGGCGCACCGGACCCCCGGCGCGACCGAACGCACCCTGGGTGCCGCCACGGCCACCGCGGCCGCCGCGACCGGCGGGCGGACCACCGGGACCGCCGCCACCGGGACGACCCGGAGCCCCGCCACGACCGCGGCCACCGGGTGCTCCCGGACGACCGCCACCGCGGGCCGGGGAACCGAGCTGACCGGAGCTCTGCTTGGGCATCATCGCCGGGTTGGGCCGCGGCATGCCGGGCACGCCGCCACCGCCGCCACCGGGACGAGGCCCGCCCGGACCGCCGGGACCACCGCGGCCGGCGGGCGGACGGGGTCCGCCCGGACGTGGCGCATCACTGGTCGGCCGAGCCGGACGTGACTGACCCATGCCCTGCGACGGGGCGAACGGGTTGTTCCCCGGACGGGGCGCGCCCCCGGAACGGCGCGGGCCCGGCGTGGCACCCGGCAGACCGCCGGTACCACCAGGACGCGGCCGCGGGCCGGGCTGACTCTGCCCCGGAGCGCCCGGACCGCCTGGACGGGCGGGGGAATCCGTACGCGAAGGACCGTCCGTGCGTGCGGAGCCCTCGGGGCGGGCGGACCCTTCTGTGCGGCGCGGCTGGTCGGCGCGAGCAGCCTGCTCGCCCCGACGCGGGTCCGGGCGCTGATCCGAACGCGGAGCGGGCTGACCCGGTGCCCGCGGCACGGCGCCGGGGCGCGGAGCCTCGGACGAATGCGGGGTCGACTGCGGCTCATCGTCCGGCAGGGTCGACGGCTTCTGGGCCGACGGCTGCGCGGCCCGCGGCGGCTGCACCGAGGTCGCCGGAGCGGCGGGCGAGGACGTGGTCGGAGCCACGACGGGCGGCGCCACCGGTGCCGATGACCCGGCCGAGGGCGCAGGTCGCGGACCCGGGGTCGCCGGTCGCGGACCCGGGCGAACCGGACTTCCCGTCGGCGCGCCGCCGGTGGAACCGCCACTCGATCGGGTTGCCGGCGCACCGGATCCGTTACCCGGACGGGTCGGGGCCGGCGCAGCCGGACGGGTCGGCGAGCCCGGATGCGACTCCGAGGCGCCGGGGGCCGGGCGACTGCCGGTCGCACTCCTGGCTGCGGGCTTGGACGGGGAAGCGTCCGAGCTGAACTTCTCTTTGAGGCGCCGCTCGACAGGCGGCTCGATGGTGGAGGAGGCCGATCGTACGAACTCCCCCATGTCCTTCAGCGTGCTGAGGACGGTCTTGCTTTCGACTCCGAGCTCCTTAGCGAGCTCGTAGACCCGGGTCTTTGCCACTGCTCTCCTTGATGGCGGCCCGGGTCGTGTGTCGACACCGGACCAGTTAGTTGTTGTGCATGCTCATTGAGCGGTTCTCATCGAGAGGTCATGAGCGTGAGCCCACCTTCTGGTTCGGCGCCGGTCATCGGTCCACCAACGCTTGCTCGAATCACCCACCACCGGGAGGCGGCGGGTCCAAGGAGCAATCCTATGCCCAACGCCCACGATTTCGCGAAGTCGCCCCTTCCGCGCGACTACCCCGGCCCACCGAGGTGCGGGGCGACGGCCGCCGACAGCGCCACGGGATCGACACCCGCCACCCGCAACGCACGACCGGCCGAGCGGCGCTTGATCGACAGCTGGAGGCAGTCCGGTGAACGATGCAGGTACGCACCGCGACCCGGCGAGGTCTGCCGCGCATCGACGACCGGCCCGGTGTC
>DATDBV010000811.1:0-11429 GCA_036524715.1 Nakamurella sp.
ACCAGCAGGTGATGACCGCGTCGCCCATCGCGGTGTGCGCGGCCGCGAACAGACGAGCGGTGCCGGCCAGTCGCATCGGCCGGGCGTCCAGGTAGCTCAGCAGGCCCTCGCTGATCATGATCGCCGAGTTGGAGTTGAAGAACTGCGCGGTGTAGGTCTGGTGCTCGCTGCGCGCTGTCGATCCCTCCGAGCCGAGCCGCTTCACTTCATTGAACTCGAGTGCCTGGCGGGCGCTGGACAGTGGGGGTGGTCCGTCCACGCCGGGCGGGTCGATCGGCTGGCGCAGCATCAGTGGTTTGACGAACCCGAGCCAGGGCACCAGCATCCCGCCCGGCATGGGTGCCGCCGGCCAGACACCCGGTGCCGCGGTCCTGGTGTAGGCGATCGTGGTGTCGTTCCGACCGTCCCCGACCCGGCTGGCGATCAGGTCGGCGGCGACCCGGGCCCCGGCCTGTTGGCCTCTTTGCTCCGCCTTGCCGTCGGGCACTCGGGCCAGGCTGGCGGTGAGGTCGGCGTGCAGCTTGACCCGCGAGTCGGGGAAGTACGCCAGCAGCACGTCATGCGCGGCGGTGGCCGCGGCGGCCTCGGCCGAGGCATGCCGGCCGGCCGCCTGGGTCGCCCGGTACATCGCGAGTGAGGTGAACCCCAGGTAGAGCGGGCCGACGGGTATCGGGGTGGCGTTCTCGGTGAAGATGGTGCGGATCGAGGTCCGCTCCCAGTCGAGCACCACCGCCGACGACTGATCGCCCCCGCGGCCGCCGGTGGCCGCGGCGCCGGCCGCCGCCGGGGTGGCGGGCACGAGCAGGACCACCACCAGCACGAAAACGATCAATGGCAGGCGCCGAAGTGATGGGGTCATGTCGATCTCCGTTCTGTCGACCCCGAAGGGGATGTCGTACCCGGCCGCGAAGCCGGTCGACGGTCGGATCCGTTCCGCAATGCCGGTCGGGTCCGATGATCTGCCTGGCCCGCATCACTTCCGTTTCAGCTGAGCAACCGGGCGGGTTCGCGCACCCCCTCGGCGCGGGGTGTGGGGAAGATCCGGTCGCGCCTGACGACCGGATCTTCCCCAGCCGGGCGGGCGCGCGGGGAAGACCGGTCGCGCCTCCCTGATTTCGGAGCGGTGTCAGACCCTCGACGTACGGTTCGCCCAGCGGCTCAAGCCGGGTCGCGTGAAGGAGGCGTCATGGCGGAATCGGACGACCCGTCGTCGGTGGTGGCCGACCTGGAGCGGGCATTGCGCGGAACCGGAAACGTGGTGGTCGGGGTCCGGCAGGATCAGTGGACCGATGCCACACCCTGCCCGGACTGGGACGTCCGCGCGCTGGTCAATCACCTGGTGTTCGGGTCCCGGACCTTCACCGGAATCCTGCGCGGGGAGAAGCCGCCGCCGCAGAGCGAGATCCGCACCATGCGCGATCGCGATCAGCTCGGCGATGACCCGGTCGGCGCCTACCGCGGCAGCGCCGACAAGCTGGTCGTTGCACCGCGGCAGCCCGGCGTGCTGGCCCGGACCTTCCCCTCACCGCTCGGCAGAATCCCGGGGGCAGCCATCGGGCAGCTCCGGATCACCGAAACCCTGGTGCACGGCTGGGATCTGGCCAGAGCCACCGGCCAACGGATGCCGTTCGAGGACGACCTGGCCCGGTCGGCGCTCGAGTTCACCCTCCGTCGACTTCCGCCCGGCGCCTCCCGCGCATCCTTCGCATTCGGACCCGAACTGGAGGCGCCCGAGTCCGCGCCGGCCATCGACCGGCTGGCCGCGCACCTGGGCCGCCGAGGGGGACTGGTGGACCCGGGCCATGATGGACGGCAGGCGCGACGCGGCGCTGACGGGGCCGCCGTCCCGGCACACGGGAATGCGAGTGAGCCGGCAGGGCGCTCGACGTATGGTCATCGGCCGTGACGACCCCGACCATGCACGACTTCCGCGCGCTGGCCCGGTCGTCCCCGTGGCTCTGGCGCACGCTCAGGTTCACCCTCGAGCTCGACCATCCGCGCCCGAACGACCACCCACTTCTGCGCGCGTGGGTGAGTCGTCCCCGAGGACTACGGGTCGAGGAGCCGAACGGCCGGCTGATCGAGGCCGGCTGGTGGCCGCCGGCCGACCAGGGCATGACACCGCTGTCCGGTGGTCCGGAGAAGCGTCCCGACGGCCTGGTGGCCCGCCGCCCCGAGTACTGGCAGGGCCCTTACCGGTACGACGACCCGATGTTCGGCAACTACCGGTGGGTGGCGATGCTCCACCCGTTCGAGCTGGCGGACGGCGTCCAGCTGGACGACGACGGCGATTCCGGCGGTCTGTGGTCGCCGGAGCATTCGCCGATCAACGCCGTCGGCCTGCCGCGGGAGGTCGACCATCACGGCCGCCCGGCGTGGGAGGCGCAGGTCTTCACTACGGAGTTCTACGCGGCTCGCTGCTCGTGCTGCCCGCTGCTGGGCAGCGACCAGGCGGCCCGAAACCTGGCCGCCGACGGGTGGGTGCATTCGACCGTGGGTCGCCCGACCTCCTGGCGGATCCGGCTGGATCGCGCTACCGGGGTTGTCCTCCAGCTGGCCGAGCTCGGTGGGACCAGCTTCAGCGGCGGCTGGACCATGCGCATCGAGGCGGTGGACGAGGAGATGCCGCGGGAGCTATTCGGCCCGGACATGGGCGGCGGCTCGGGCTCGGTGAGCCTATTCGGGGTCGAGACCTGATCGGGGACGGCCGAAGCGTGGTTCATGCCTGTCGTTGATCCAGGACAGGGCTTGGACCAAGACCGGGAGCCGGTGAGTCATGCGTCAGGCAAGGAGGTCCCGGGGGTCGGCTTTGCTGCCACAGACAATCACGACACGTGCTCGTTCGGGGTCGGCCCGTAGGCGCCGCTGGTGAGGGCGGCCAGCGCGGTTGCACCGCCGTGTTCGGCGGCGATCCGGAGCTAACCCGGCGCCGCTGTCCGAAAGGGAACCCCTCGCGATCCGGGTGAACTCAGACTCCTCGCGCGTGCGATCCGGACTGCACCAACGCCGTGTCGTCAGTCGGGTGGAAACTCGTTCACCACGCCGTGACTCGGTATCGTCACGGTCGGAATGGCTCGTGCCCCGGTGCCGAAGCCCTGGAACTTCTGGACTCCGACGACGTTCATCGTTGCCATGTATTCGCCGCTGCGCCGGAAATAGACGCCCTGCTTTCGCAGGGCCGACTTCCGCGCCTGGTAGTTGTCGACGAAGGCATCCTCGATCTGATTCAACAGGGTCAGCAGGGCGGGCTTGCATGCGTTGCCGCACACCGAGTTCGGCACCGACGCTCCCTGCACCTGCAGGGTGTTGACCACGATCTGGTGCGGGCCATTCGGCAGGTCGTGGATCAGGGAGTCGATCAGACCACTGACGAGGGGTGGTACTTCGACCGGCGCCATCCCGAGTGCCTGGGTTTCCGAGTGGAAGCAGGCCGACGCGATCGTCGTGTTCTTCAGCACATAGGAACCCTTCCGCTTCTTCTGGACATCACGAAGGTCGTTCTTTCCCTTGCGTCTGGCGAATGCCTGGACCGACAGCGGTGCGAACTGTTCGAACTTGTACCCTGCTTCGTTGGCCTGCTCGATGGCATCCCGCACTCGCTCGTTGACCTCCGCCTTCGAGGTCCTGCGGCGCTTGACGGAGTCCTCGTCCTCCTCGTGGGCCGGTAGGTCCGTCCCGCTGCTCTGGTAGATCTGGGATGAGGCGGAAATGGTTCGCTCCGTCTCATCGCCCAGGATCCAGCCAACGGGGTTCTTCTGCACCGGGGCGACTCGGTAGTCGATCTGCACGCTGAACCGGAAGACGTTGGTCGACTTTGCGGTCTTGATGCCACTCTTGGCCCGCCCCCGCTTCTTGGCGGCCTGGAGGTTGCGGGTGAGACTCTCCAGACCCGGAGCGACGTCCACCCTGGTGGTGTCGCGTTCACTTTCGTCGCTCCGTGGCGATTGCGGCATGTCGTAGTAGTCCGGCACACCACTGCCACTCAGCTGATAGACGGTGTCCGAGGTGTCCATGGGCCGCGTGTAATGGGGCGGTGACAGGTCGGGTCTGCGGCGGTCGACGATCTGCACCAAGTGCCTCGCGCCGGTGTCCAGGTATTCGACGAGGTCGCGCTCGGAGTCGAAGATGAAGGTGACGTCGGGGTTGTCGATGAGCCGGTCCAATTCCTTGAGCTGTCGAAGTTTCAGCTTCGTGGTGAGGTCTTTCCCGCTCGTGACGTCGACTTCGTCGAAACTGTCGGTGCCGAGGCGAACGAGTCGACGAATGGGTGGCGCGACTGCGGCCGACGTGGGCGCCGTTGTCCCGGCGCCGGCGGCGGCGCTGTGCCGGAGTCGTTCCAGTACGTGGCCGGTGGGCGCCTGCGATTGCCGTCCACCTGAACCCGTCGACGGAACCGGGGGCTCGCCGGCACTTCCGTTCGTCAGATCCTCCCCCGAACGGTGCGGGAATGGTATCGGGTCGATCGCCGCTCGGTGGTGGATGAGACCGGAGACCGGGACGGGCAGGGGGTCGTGCGTGGTCGAACCGGCGATCGGGCCGGTTCGCGGCGTCGCCGCTGCGGCCGCGTCGTCGGCGAGCGTTCGGTGCTGGGTCTGGCGGGCAGGCATCCGGAACGACACGGTTCCCTCCTGTCGATCGCGTGCGACGGGCCGGGGATCATTCTCTCTCCTGGAGATAGGAGGTGAACACCAGGAAATTCCGGACCGACCTGACGGGCTGCCATGGCCTCGGATGCAACGGTCAATCGCGGCCCAGAATGTCCGCAAGATCGTATTTCACCGGTTCCTCGAGCTGTTCGTAGGTGCAGGAGCGGGGATCCCGGTCGGGTCGCCACCGGTTGAACTGGGCGGTGTGCCGGAACCGCGTGCCCTCCATGTGCTCGTACCGCACCTCGACCACCCGCTCCGGGCGCAGCGGCACGAACGAGAGGTCCTTGCCGACGTTCCAGCGGCTGTACTCGGAGCTGCGCGGGTGCCGTGTGGCGTTCTCGTCGAGCTTGGCCCAGTTCCACGGGTGGTCGTCGAACGTCGTGATGAGCGGCTGCAATTCGGTGAACAGTTGCTTGCGCCGCGCCGCGGGGAACGCGCCGATGACGCCGACCGAGGCCAGGTCCCCGGCGTCGTTGTACAGCCCGAGCAGCAGCGAGCCGATGCTGTCGGGTCCGTTCTTGTGCACCCGGTAGCCGGCGACGACGCAGTCGGCGCTGCGCTGATGCTTGATCTTGAACATGGTCCGCTTGTCCGGCTGGTAGGTGCCGTCCAGCGGCTTGGCCACCACGCCGTCCAGCCCGGCACCTTCGAACTGGGCGAACCAGTCCGCGGCCAGCGCTGGATCTCGGGTGGCCGGCGTCAGGTGAACCGGCGCGTCGGCCGCCGCCAGCGCCCCCTCCAGCGCGGCGCGACGCTCCGCGAACGGGCGGCCGGTGTAGTCCGTGTCGCCCAGCGCGAGCAGGTCGAAGCCGACGAAGCTTGCCGGCGTCTCGTTCGACAGCAGCCGCACCCGGCTCGCCGCGGGATGGATGCGTTGCTGCAGCACCTCGAATTCCAGCCGCTCGCCGACCACCATCACGATCTCGCCGTCGATGACGCACTTCTCCGGCAGGTTCGCCCTGAACGCCGCCACCAGCTCCGGGAAATATCGGGTCATGGGCTTCTCGTTGCGCGAGCCGATCTCGACGTCGTCGCCGTCCCGGAACACGATCGACCGGAAACCGTCCCACTTCGGCTCGTAGGACAGGGCGCCGGTCGGGATGTCGGGCACCGACTTGGCCAGCATCGGCGCGACGGGGGGCATCACGGGCAGCTGCATGCGGCCCATTGTGGCCGACTCCACCGACAGAACCGGCCGGCCGGCTTCCGGTGGGTGGACGGCCGACCGCTGCGGAGCCGGCCTGGCCGATACTGGCCCGATGACCGACCTACACCACGCCGGCCGGCCGCCCCTCGAGGTGGATCGGTGACCTCGAAGAAGAAGCGTTACGTTCAGGCGACGCCGGAGCCGGCCGCGCCGACCCGGTCCACCACCACCCGGGAGTGGGCCATCCGGGCCATCGGGATCCTCGCGATCGCGGCCGGCGTCACGATGGCGATGATCGGGGTGACCCCGGGCATCGCCGGCGGCTGGGGCAAGCTCGTCCTCGTCGCCCCCGGCATGATCCTGGCCGCGGGTGGCCTCATCGCGTTCATCGAGACCACCCGCCTCGCCCGCAGCCGCCGGACCAGTCGCCGCCGGTTCGGGCTCTGAACCGGGCGCGCCTCAGCGACCGGACACCGAGAAGTGCTGGTAGTCGATCGGCCGGCTCCAGCTTCCACCCCAACTGAAACCCTGATCGGCGAAGGCCCACACCACCTCGTCCCCGGCGTTGATCACCCCGGGTGAGTCCGGACGGTCCGCGTACATGCGGCCCTGCGCCGGCAGCACGGTCGACCCGCTGACATACGGGTTCTGCACCGGGTTGACGTCGATCGCGGTGCCGTACGCGTGCTCGGAAAACTCGCCGCCGCCCGTCACCGGCCGGCAGTTGAACGCCGAGGTGTTGTTCGCCGACATCGACGCGCCGTCGTCACCGCCGAATTCGTCGACCAGCCGCATCGACCCGATCGGGTACCCGATCTCGTACAAGCGCCGGAAGATCGTCACGACATCGTCGGTCACCGATGTCGCCACCACCATCTCGCCGGCGTGGTCGGCGCCGTCGAAGCCGCGGTAGGTCAGGGTCAGGTAGCGCAGATCGGTCAGCGGGACCGGGCAGCCAGCACGCCAGCTCGACGTCATCCGGGCGGCCACGTCGGGTCCGATGGTGACGATCTCGGAGCTGAAGTCGCCAGCCTGCGGGGTGCCCGCCGAGGGCTCCGGGATTGCCGGCGGATCCGGTTCGGCGCTGCTGGAACCCACGTTCGATGCAGGTGGTGGGCTCGGGGTTGGTGGCGTGCTCGATGGCGAGGCGACCGGGCTCGGCGCCACGGTCGGATCGGCCACGGTCGATGCGGCCACGGTCGATGCGGCCACGGTCGACGAGATCGCAACAACGCCGGTCGGTGCGCCGGAGCAACCGGCGAGGCCCAGGACCGCCGCCAGCGTGGCGGCCACGACCCGCCGCATCAGCGGACCTGATCGACCCCGACCTCCGACAGCTCGCGCAGGTGTCGATCGTCGATCGCCAGCACCTTCTCCACCCGGCGCCGGTACTTCTCGTCACCGCCCGGGGCGCCGGGAGCCCCGAGCCAGTCGGTGGTCATCCACACCCGGACGATCTCCATCGCGATCGCCGGGCCGATGATCTTGCCGCCCAGGCACAGGGCGTTGGTGTCGGAGTGCGAGCGGGCGAGTTCGGCGCAGAAGGGGTCCTGACAGACCGCGGCGAACACCCCGCGGATCTTGTTCGCGATCATCGCGCTGCCGTACCCGACGCCGTCGACCAGAATCGCCCGGTCGACCTCGCCCCGTCCCAGGGCCAGCGCCGCCGGGTAGGTGAAGTCGGGCAGGTCGCAGGCGCCCTCGTCGTGCGTTCCGAAGTCGATCACCTCGTGGCCCTGACCGGTCAACCACTGCTTGATCTGCACCTTCATCGGAAAGCCGGCGTGGTCGTTGGCCATGGCGATACGCATCGCTGCACTCCTGTTCGGGCCGTCGTGGGCGCGGCCGCTGCCGACGGTAGTCCGGGCGCCGCCGGGATGTCGTCACCGGTGACCCCACCGCGAGCATGTCTGCTCGACGCTCGCCGCGCCTGCTGCCTGCAGGCTGGTGCTTCGCGCCGGGTTTGCTCGGGACGCGCCGACTCCTGCGGGCGCGTCGTGCGCACTGTCGGCGCGATGCGGCGCAGCCGGCGCGAATTCCTGGCGCGCCGGGCGTATTGCCGGCGCGAAGCCGGACGGCCGGCGCCAACCCCCGGCGCGTCGTCGCGTCGGGCACCGCCGGGGCACCGCCGGCGCGCGGTCGGGAGACCGGAACGGGGCCCGGCGCAGCAGCTCTGCGGGGCCCCGCCGGTGCGGTGGGGGACCCGGGTGGCGCAACGCTGCGCGCACTGCCGGGCGCCGGTGTGACCTCCGGTCCCGTCGCTGCCGACCGGTCAGGGTCCGGCCGCGCGACGTCCGCCCGCCGCGCCGAGGGTCGAGTCCGGACCCGCATCCGATGTCACGTCGGGGGAGCGCCGGATGCCCGACGCCGTACCGTCCGTACCCTTCCTCGGCCGCACCCGGCGTGGCGGTCCGGTTCGGTCGGAGACCTCCGCGTCGCGCTGCCGGTGTGCACGACTTGTCTACTCCCGTCCGACCGAGGTGGCAACGGGTGATCGATTCAGCCGGCGGCACAATGGCCACCATGTCGTTGCCCACGACGGACACCGCCGTCACGTTTCCCGCCGGCTCGCTCGACGAGCAGGCCGCGGTGCTGTCGGTTCTGGTGCGTGACGACGACCTGCTGGTGGTGACCGACCGCACCCCGTTCCACCCGGTCGACCCGACGTGGCCCGATCAAGGGCCGGACCGCGGCACCATCACCGGTGCTGCGGGCGGCGCCGTGGTGCTGGACTGCACGGTGGGCGCGACCGACGGCGAAGCGTTGTATGTGGGGACCGACATCCCGGTCCGGCGTGGGGAAACCGGTTGGGCATTCGTCGTCGTCCATCGTCTCCCGCCCGGCGGCCTCGTTCTCGACGGGGGAGCGCAGGTGACGCTGACCGTCGATGCGGCGCACCGGGCGGCGCTGTCCGCCGGCCACACCGGGTGCCACCTGGCCGCCCTGGCCCTCAACGCCGCGCTCGCCGCTCGCTGGCGCAAGACTCCTCCTCGCGCGGACAGCCTGGGGCACCCCGACTTCGACCAGTCCGCGATCGTCTCGTCGCGCATCGAGCCGTTCGGTTCGGTGGATGAGTACCGGCTGGGTCGCAGCCTGCGGCGGGGCGGCTTCGAACCGGCCGGCCTCGCCGCGGATCTGCCGGCCCTGGCGGACCGGCTGAACGCGGCCCTGGCCGGGTGGGTCGGCGGCGGCGGCACGGTCCGGGTCGAGGTGCACGGCCCGGGTCTGACCGATCGCCGCGAATGGGTGTGCGAGCTGCCCGATGGCACGGCGCGGATGCCCTGCGGCGGGACCCACCTCGGTAGCCTCGCCGACCTGGACGGCGTCCGGGTCGCCCTCGCCCTCGATGAGTCCGGCCAGCAGCTGACCATGCGCACCACCGTTGGGACCTCGCCTCACCCGCTGTGAGCAAACCGCCCTACCGATGCTCGGTCCGGCTGCGTGGTGCGCGGTCAGCGTCCGATCAACCAGTTCAGCCAATCCGGGCCGGCGACCATCGCGGTGTTCGGGAGCCGCGCCCGCAGTCCGCGGTCGGCGGTCACGACGAGCACCGCCGTGCCTGCCAGGGCCTCAGCTTGGGCGACGATCGTCGAGTCGCCGTCGCGGGGAGCCGAAACCACCTGTACCGGGAGCCGCCCGGTCCCGTCTGTGTCGGGGGACGTCGCGCCGCGTGCCGCACCCTCCAGCACGGCCACCATGCGGGTGATCCGGCGATGCCGGCCGTCCGGCCCGGCGGGTTCGGTGCCGATCAGCGCGTCGAACGCGGTCAGCAACTGGGTGGCCGCCGCCCGGCGATCGCGCCACCAGCCGTCGGGTCGCGACCCCATCACGTTGGCCACGTCCACCACGACCGCGATGTCCGGTGCGCCGCCTGATTGGGCCGGATCGGCTATGTGCGCGGCGGCGCTGTGCCGGTTGTGTTTCACGCGAGGAACGTACCTGGACGATCCCCTGCCGGGTCGCGGGCGTCACCGCGTCGATTGCGTGCAAGCGTAAGGCTTGGTCGGGCGGGACGTCAGCGGCCGAAGCCGGAATCGGCGACGTCCTCCGCGGCCTGCAGCACCCGCAGGATGTTCCCGGACGTCAGCGCGGCCAGGTCGGTGTCGGACCAGCCCCGGTCGGCCAGCTCGACCAGCAGGGCCGGATAGGTCGAGACGTCCTCCAGGCCGACCGGCAGGCTCTCCACCCCGTCGTAGTCGCCGCCGAGCCCGATGTGCGCTGCCCCGGCCACCTCGCGGGCGTGCTCCACGTGGTCGGCCACCTGCGCCAGCGTCGCGTCCGGCGCGGGGTGCTCGGCCCGCCACCGCTCCAACTCGGCCACGGCCGCCGGGTCCAGGTGCTCCCCGTCGTGCTCGGTGTAGACGGTCACCTGGTCCAGGCCCAACTCGTGCCGCCGGGCGTCCTCGGCGGCGGCGTGGTCGGCGCACTCCTGGGACACGAAGTGCGGCACGAACGTCACCATCTGCACCCCGCCGGACGCGGCCAGCCTGGCCAGCACCTCGTCGGGGACGTTCCGCGGGTGATCGGTCAACGCCCGGCAGGACGAGTGCGAGAAGATCACCGGCGCGGACGAGACATCAAGCGCCGCATGCATCGTCGACGGCGCCACGTGGGAAAGGTCGACCAGCATGCCGATCCGGTTCATCTCGCGGACCACATCGCGGCCGAAGTCGGACAGGCCGCCGACCGCCGGCACGTCGGTCGCCGAATCGGCCCACGGCACGTTCTGGTTGTGGGTCAGGGTCATGTAGGCGACGCCCAGCCGGCGCAGCATCCGCAGCGTGCCCAGCGAACAGTCGATGCTGTGCCCGCCCTCGGCGCCGAGCAGCGCGGCGATCCGGCCGGACGCCATGATCCGCCGAACCTCCGTGGCGGTGCGGGCGGCCTCGAACGTCTCCACGTAACGAAGGAGGATCCGGACGATGCAGTCGATCTGCTCCAAGGTGGCGGTCACCGCGGCGCCACCGGGCATCGTGCCGGGCACGTACACGGAGAAGAACTGCGCACCGACCCCGCCGGCCCGCAGCCGGGGGATGTCGGTGTGCAGGGTCGGCTGGGATTCCTCGATGTCCCGCCGGTCCAGGTCGTAGGCGACCTGCTTGCGCAGTGCCCAGGCGATGTCGTTGTGGCCGTCGATCACCGGGTTGTCGGCCAACAGTGCCGCGATGCGGTCGGTCATCGCATGCCCGCCAGCCGCTCGACGGCCGCGTCGATGACCTCGTCACGCTTGCAGAACGCGAACCGGACGAACGGCTTGCCGTCGGCCGGGTCGTCGTGGAACACCTCGTCCGGGATCGCCACCACTCCAGCTCGTTCGGGCAGGTCCAGGCAGAACCGCATCCCGTCGGAGGCGCCGAGCGGCCGGATGTCGGTCATCACGAAGTAGGTGCCCTGTGGGCGCAGTACGCCGAACCCGGCGGCGCTCAACCCGGCGCAGAGTCGGTCCCGCTTGCGTTGCAGCCCGTCGCGCAGGTCGGCGACCCAGGCCATCTCGTGCCGCAGGGCGTACGCCACCGCCGGCTGGAACGGGGCCCCGCCCACGTAGGTGAGGAACTGCTTGGCCGCCCGCACCGCCGCAACCAGCGGCGCGGGTCCGCAGGCCCAGCCGATCTTCCATCCGGTGGTGCTGAATG
>DATDBV010000812.1:0-3896 GCA_036524715.1 Nakamurella sp.
CGGGCCGACCGCGATCACCGCGGTGCTGGGCATCCTCAAGGCCTACACCACGCGGGTCGGCTCCGGCCCGTTCCCCACCGAACTGCACGACGAGTGGGGCGAGTACCTGCGCAAGACCGGCGGCGAGGTCGGCGTGACCACGGGCCGGCTGCGGCGCTGCGGCTGGTTCGACGCGGTGATCGCCCGGTACGCGACCCGGGTGAACGGCATCACCGACTACTTCCTTACCAAGCTGGACGTGCTGTCCTCGCTGGAACGCGTGCCGGTGTGCGTGGCCTACGACGTGGACGGTACCCGGTGCGACGAGATGCCGCCGACCCAGTCGGGTTTCCACCATGCCAAGCCGGTCTTCGAGTACCTGCCCGGTTGGTTCGAGGACATCTCGGCGTGCCGCAGTTTCGAGGAGCTGCCGCCGAACGCGCAGGCGTACGTGCGGCGGGTGGAGGAGCTGTCCGGCTCACGGGTCTCGTCCATCGGCGTCGGCCCCGGCCGCGATCAGACGATCGTCCTGCACGACGTGCTGGAGGAGACGCGCGGCTGACTCGGGCACGCGGAGCGAACCGTCGACACCGAGTGAGGCTCGTCGAGCGAAGTACATTCGCGGGACGGCGGGAACCAGGTGCCGGCGGCTGAACAGTGAAGGTTGAGGATGGGTGTCTGGGAGGACAGTGGGTTCACGGCTGCTGGCCATGAGCGTCCATCTCCCCAGGATCCGGCTGCTTGGTACGTGTGGCACTTCACACACAGACAAAATCTGACTCGGATCGCCTTGATCGGCGCACTGGAACCGGATTCGACGGCACTGCCCGCGGCGCCCGTCACCGACACCTCCATCAAGGATCGGCGATCCATGGTCGAGGTGGCTCCGCTGGACGCGCCTGGCTATCCGCGGGCAACCGACGTTGCGGTGCTTCCGCAGTTCATCGACTTCGAGCTGATGACCGTCCGCGACTGGAGGAACACGCAGGACGACACGGATCGGATCGCCCGAAGGGCCGCGGAGGTCTTGGTGCTTGGCCGCGTGCCGATCGACCTGGTCTCGGCCGTCGCGACGTCGAACGAAGACACACTGTCGGACGCTCGTGCCATCCTGGACACGTGTTCGGGCCGTAGGGTCTATCGTGTGGTCCCGAGCTATCTGTACGGCGAAAGGAGGCCGCAATAGTCATGCTTGTCGAACGGGAGGGGGACCTCCTTCAAGCAGATGCGCAGGCCTTGGTCAACACCGTCAATACGGTCGGTGTGATGGGGAAGGGCATTGCTCTGCAGTTCAAACGAGCATTCCCGGCCAACTTCAAGGCTTACGAAGCCGCCTGCAAGGCGCGTGAGGTGCAGGTCGGCCAGATGTTCGTGTTCACCACCGCCAGCTTGGACGGGCCGCGCTGGATCATCAATTTCCCGACCAAACGGCATTGGCGGCACCCGTCGCGGATCGAGTGGATCGAAGCCGGCCTTGAGACCTGGTCGAAACCATCCGCGAACTCGGCATTCGGTCGATCGCGGTTCCGCCGCTTGGGGTGGGCAATGGTGGTCTGGACTGGGACACAGTTCACGAACTGATCGTCGACAAACTGGTTCAAGTCCCGGACGTCGAAGTCCAGCTCTTCTCACCGACCCGGGTCCGGCACGAGCTGGTCGGCCGTCCGGTGAGGATGACGTGGGGCCGGGCGACGGTGATCCGGCTGATCGAGTCCTATGACGCGTCCCGGGCCATCACCGAACCTTGGTCAGGTGGCCAAGGCGTGTCAGCCCTGGAAATTCAGAAGTTGATGTACTTCGCCAATTTGGTCGCCCCGAGCCTGAAACTGAAATTCAGCCAGGGCAAGTATGGGCCTTACTCGGAACAGGTTCGCCACCAAATCCAGGACATGGAGGGCTCGTTCCTGCGCGGCTATGGGGATGGAGCGGCTCCGGTCCTCGACCTCGACCCGATCGGACCAACCGAGGCCGGGAGTGAGCAGGCACGACGACTCGATGCGAGGAGGTCGGATGAAATCGCAGAGACCATCGTGGACCCCACAATTGCGTTGCTCGAAGGCTTCGAGGGGCCATATGGGCTGGAGTTGCTGGCGTCCGTGCATTGGGTCCGCGCCCACGAGGATCGGTCGAATGATCCGATATCTGTGACGGCACACGTACAGCAGTGGAGCGAACGCAAGGGTCGGCTGTTCACGCAGGATCATGTTGCGCAGGCGATGAAGCGGCTTGATCTGCGAAGCGCGACGGCGTCGCCGAAGTTCTCCTCGGAGTACAGCCCGAGCTGCCCGTGAACGCCCAGGATGTCTGGAAGCGGTAGGCGCCCGCCCGGTCGCTGAACGGAACCGAGGCCGACCGGACAGGCGAAAATCGGTGGCGTCCCCACCCCGGCGGGTGGACCGTGGTCGGCATGGATCTGCAATGGCTCGACCCGACCGCCCTGGACCGGCGGGACGTCGACGGCGTGACGGCGGTCTTCGAGGCCGCCCGGGCCGTCGACCGCCCGGACGACCCCGTGTGCCTGTCCACCACCGTCGCGGCCGACCTGATCCACGGTTGGGACGACGAACCGGCGCGCACCGCCGTCACCCGCGACGGGCGCGGCCGGGTGATCGGTGTGCTGCAGATTCGCGCGTCGGAGTGGGACAACCGGCACCTGGCCGACGTCGGGCTCACGGTCGACCCGTCGGCGCGGCGCCGTGGGATCGGCAGCGAACTGTTCGCGGCCGGTGTCGCCAGCGCCGCGGCCGACGGCCGAACCCTGGTCACCGCGGCCAGTTTCGAGGGTGGCCCGGGGACGGGCTTCGCCAAGTCGATGGGCCTGGACAGGGCCAGCGAGGAGGTCAGGCGCGAGCAGGACCTGACGGGCGTCGACTGGCCCGGTCTGGACGCGCTGGCCACGGCGGCGGCCGCCCACCACGCGGACTACGAGATCGCGCCGATGGAGTTCCCGACGCCGACCGACCTGCTCTCGGCGATCGGCGAGATGGCGGCCGCGATCAACGACGCCCCGCTCGATGACCTGGACATGGAGGACGAGGTGTTCACCCCCAACCGGATCCAGGCGTTCGAGCGGGCTCAGGTGGCCTACGGCCGGCGGATGCACCGGCTTGTCGCCCGGTACCGGCCAACCGGCGAGCTGGCCGGGCACACGGTCGTCCTGGTCGAGGCCGCGCAGCCCTGGCACGCGAACCAGCTGGACACCAGCGTCGTGCGCGCGCACCGCGGGCACCGGCTCGGCCTGGCCCTCAAGATCGGCATGCTGCGGCTGCTGGCCGAGCGGGAACCGCAGGCCAGGGTGATCCGGACCTGGAACGCCGCGTCCAACGCCCACATGATCGCGGTCAACGAGCAGCTCGGCTACCGTCCGGTGGCCCGGGTGATCGACTGGCAGAAGCACCTGTAGGGCACGTCGGGTTCAGCTCCAGCTGATCCGAACCTGCTCCCGCCAGTGCCCGAGCAGGTCAACGGTTCCGTTCTCGGCGACGTCGTCACCCCGGTTCCACAGGCCCAGGTAGAGCGCGGCAGCGGTGCCGGTGATCACCGACTGCGCCGCGGGGTCCGCCCGGTCGGTGACGACCGGGGGGTCGGCGGACACCGAGACCGTCCAGGCGACCGGGGCGTCGGTGGGCGCGATCACCGTGCGGAACGGCTCGTCCGTCCGTAGCCGGCTGCTCCGCCGGGGGACGAACCCGGTCAACAACTCATCGAGGCCGTCCAGGGCGAGCGACGTCGGGACGCCGGCCTCCACCGTCGAGGGAATCCGACCGAGCCGCGCGGCCTGCGCGTCGATGCGGTGGATCGTCGTCTCGTGCGCCTGCCGGCGCGTCCAGAACAGCTTGGGCGGCGGCGCGTTCTTCAGGAACACGAAGGCCCGCAGGTCGTCCGGCGCTTCCCGCAGCGCCTGGATCAAGGCGTTG
>DATDBV010000813.1:0-3991 GCA_036524715.1 Nakamurella sp.
GATTATGTCAAGTAGTGGTCTGCGCATGACGGCCATGAAAAGCTGCCCATGTGCGGCCACGAAAGTGCCCACTGATGGCCACGGTTTCTGCCCGGTGGTGGCCACGAACGTGCCCAACCAGTTGGTTGGTTGTTGATCCGACACGCCTGGTCCGTTCCTGGCCGCTTCCCGCGGTCGGGGTCGCTCCTGGGGTCCGCTTGGCGGTGCTGATGCGCCGGAGCGAGCCCCAGGAGGGACCACTTGAAGTCTGCCGAGGAATCGATGGAAGTTCTCACCGCGTACGATTTGACCGGTTCGTATCGGGCGGCGGCGAAGCTCGCCGGCTGTTCGCATCACACGGTGGCCCGGCTGGTCGCCGAGCGGGACGCCGGCGGGGCTTGTCCGCGGGTGCGGCGGTCGCGGTTGATCGACGATTTCCTGCCCAAGATCGAGGAGTGGGTCGAGAAGTCCAAGGGCACGATCCGGGCCGACAAGGCGCACAGGGATCTGGTGCTGATGGGCTTCACGGGTTCGCCGCGGTCGTCGCGGCGGGCGGTCGCCCGGATCAAGGCGCAGTACCGGCTCGGGAACAGCCGGGTGCATCGGCCGTGGGTGACCGAGCCCGGTTTGTGGCTGCAGTACGACTTCGGCGATGGTCCGGTGATCGACGGCCGGCCGACGGTGTTGTTCTGCGCGTGGTTGGCGTGGTCGCGGTTCCGGATCGTGATTCCGTTGCGGGACCGCACGATCCCGAGCGTGTTCGCCGCGTTGGACGCCTCGTTCCGACTGTTGGGTGGCGCCCCGACGTTCGTCCTGACCGACAACGAGAAGTCGGTGACGGTCGATCATGTCGCCGGGTTGCCGGTGCGCAACGTGCAGGCGGTGGCGTTCGGCCGGTACTACGGGGTGACGATCCACACCTGCGTGCCCTACGACCCGGCCAGCAAGGGCGGCGCGGAATCGACGGTGAAACTGGCCAAGGCCGATCTGGTGCCCAAGGACACCAACCTGCTGCCGCAGTACGCCTCGTTCGGTGAGTTGGAGGCTGCGTGTCGGGCGTTCATGAGCATGGTCAACGGTCGGGTGCACCGGGTGACCCGGCGGGTGCCGGCGGAGATGCTCGAACAGGAACGGGCCCGGCTGCATCCGGTGCCGGCGCAGCCGCACACGGTCGCGTTCGGGGTGAGCCGGCAGGTCGCGACCAACACCCCGATGGTCGATTTCGAGTACGGCTCCTACTCGGTGCCGCACCAGTTGCGCGGGCAGACGGTGTGGGTGCGGGTGCACGGCGCCGGCCGCGACGAGCGGATCATCATCGTGCACGTCGGCGAGCAGGGCCCGGTCGAGGTGGCCCGGCACCAGCGGGCGCAGCCGGGCAGCCCGCGGCTGGACGACGAGCATTTCCCGCCGGCCCCGCCCGGACCCCTGCACCGCGAACCCAAACCGAAGGGCAAGGCCGACACCGAGTTCCTCGAGTTGGGTGAGGGTGCCGTGATGTGGTTGAAAGAGGCCACCGCGCAGGGCACCTCCCGGATCCGGGTGAAGATGGCGCACGCCGTGTCGATGGCCAAGCTGACCAGCCCGGCCCGGGTCGACTGGGCGTTGGGACACGCCGCGGTCCACGGGCGGTTCGGTGAGCACGACCTGGCGTCGATCCTGACCGCCAATCCCGACGGCGGCGGCACCGGTGCCGCGACGGTCGCGGCGCCGGCCCGGCGGGCCGACGAGACCAGATCCCTGGCCCAGGGCACCGGCGGCTGGGCGGCGCTGGGCGACGCCGCCGCGAGCTGACCCCGAACCCGACCCGCAGCAAGCGCTCACCGGGCCGCCGGCCACCCGGCCGGCGGCCATCCCAGCGACCCCGGAAACGGGATAAGGAGTCACGCCGATGCCCGCGACAACCAGAACGGGGGTACCGACGGCCGGGGTGCCGGCCGCGCCGCCGCTGCCCGAGGACGTGCACGCCCTGCTCCGCCGGCTGCGGATGCCGCACACCCGGGCCGCCGCCCCCGAGGTACTGGCCACCGCCCGGGCGCAACGCTGGGAACCGGTCGAGGTCCTGCGCGCCCTGTTCCAGGCCGAGGTCACCGGCCGGGACCGGTCCGCGCTGGCCACCCGGCGGGCCCGGGCCGCCTTCCCGACCGGCAAGACGTTCAGCTCCTGGAAACCCGAGGCCTGCTCGATCCCCGCGCCGACCCAGCAGGCGCTGCGCACCCTGGAATGGGTGCACCGCAAGGAGAACCTGGTGGTCTGCGGCCCGTCCGGCACCGGCAAGACGTTCCTGCTCGAAGCCCTCGGCCAGCAAGCGGTCGAGCAGGGCCTGCACGTGGCCTGGTTCACCCTGGAAGACCTCGGCGGCATGATCCGCCGGCACCGCGCCGACGACACCGTCAGCAAAGCGATCGGCCGGGTGCTGCGCGCCGACCTGATCACGGTCGACGACATCGGGCTGCTCGCCGTCGCCGCGGACGCCGCCGAAGGTCTCTACCGGCTGGTCGACGCCGCGTACGAGAAGCGTTCCGTCGCCATCAGTTCCAATTTGCATCCGGCCGGCTTCGACGAGCTCATGCCCAAAACCCTGGCCACCGCCACCGTCGACCGGCTCCTGCACCACGCGCACGTCTGTCAAACCTCCGGGGAATCGGTGCGGCTGTCCCAGGCCGTCGCCGGGCAGGGCGTCACCCCACTGACCTGACCACGACCACGACCACGACCACATCTCGCCAAGGAAATGCTGATGACCAGACTCCGAACCCCGTCCACCGTGCAGGTCGCCGCGACCGCCGCCGAGGCCGTCCGCGAGCTCAACCACCGCACCCTGGGCCGGCCGACGCTGACCGGCCCGGCCGAGCTGGACCGACTTGTCGCCGAGCTCGCCGTCATGACCGCTCGGCTCCCGCAGCTACTGCAGCAGCTCAGCGGCTGGCTCGCCGCCGAACAAAGCGGCCGCTGGATCCGGTCCGACAACCACATCGACCCCGCCCGGATCGTCGACCGGGCCCGCACCGACCTCGCCGACGCCGCTCGCGCCGCGCGCGAACTGAGCCAGGCCCTGCACCACGCCCACCAACACACGGCCCATCTGGGCGCCCGGTCAGCGGGAGAGGCCCTCACAACCATCGGCCGGCCAGGACCACCCGCCCGCACCGACCGGGCAGGAACCGTGGCCACCAGCGGGCAGTTTCATGGCCACCAGCGGGCAGGTTTCGTGGCCGCCCGTGGGCAGAACCCAATGTCCCTTGACAGCGCATCCATCCGGTGCACCACGGCTGGTCCTGCCAGCGATGCCCTCTTGGTGACTCATGGCTCCTCGCTTGCCAACCCTTGGGTCTGTGTCTTGGTTCGTTGGCGCAGGAACCAGGGCGAGAACGAGGCCTTCGACCGGACCTGGTGTTGTGGGAACGGAGTTCGGCGAGCACCCGTTCGGTGGGTTGGCCGGTGAGCTGCTCGATGTGCGTGGCGCTGAGCCCGATGTGCTGATTGGCGGCGGTCAGGAACGGTTCGGTGAGCGCGATGGGTTGGGGGAATCGTTCGGCGATGCCGCCGACGATGGTGCGGCGAGGGATCCGATGCGCGCGGGGCGAGGACTTCGGGGTCGCCGTACAGGGCGGTCAGTCGGGCGGCGTCGCGGGCGGCTGCCGGCAGTGGGGTTCAATGAGCTGCGGCGAACGCCTCCTGGACCGACTGAGGGATGCGACCGCGTGTGGAGATCTGGTAGCCGTTGGCGGCCGCCCATGCGCGGATCGCCCGGGTCTGGTCTGGGTCGGAGGCCGGCGGCCGCGGTACCCTGCTGGGCTTTCCGGTGCGGCCGCGGGGCGCCCGGACCGGGGTGGCGTTGTCGACGAACCTGGCCAGTTTGTCCCGCAGCCTCGCTTCGTTGTCCGCGCTCAGGTCGACTTCGAAGTCGGTGCCGTCCAGGGAGAACCGGACTGTATGCACGTCATCTTGGGAGCCGTCCAAGTCGTCGACCAGGATCGTGCGAGTCACGGTGACCATTCGCCAAACCCTACCG